>JABABE010000046.1 GCA_014238395.1 Candidatus Kaiserbacteria bacterium | reverse complement strand
CAACAAACCATCACCGCAAGCAGCAAAACTACTACTGCATTAAGCAAAAAAGATATAGATACTATGGTTTTAGTTATACCTACTATGATTTTAGTTATACCTACTATGATTTTAGTTATACCTACTATGATTTTAATTATACCTACTATGATTTTAGTTATACCTACTATGATTTTAAATATAGCTATTATGAGTTTTCTTTTTCCTAAAATTCGCTTCCAGATATTTTTACATTCTTGTAAATAGTATTTGAATAATTGCTTTCTTTTTTTCATTACAAACTTTATAGGTTCAATGTTCTTTGCCAAATAACAATAATTATAATTTTTTGAAATTAAATTGCTATAAAAAATTGCAGAATTTTAGCAAAGAAAGGGGCTATTTTTCAATTTTTTAGCAAAGAAAAGGGCTAGGCTTTTTCAATTTTTTAGCAAAGAAACGGGCAAAGCTTTTTTGTTTTTTTAAGAAAATAGAGAATAATCCATTTTATTTTTCATTTTTATAAATAGTTGTCCCTTAATTTCTCTTTTTTCTCTTTAATTTGTGCTAATTTTTCAGCAATAGCTCTGTTTTCTGCGTTATCTGCTAACTTACCCTTCTTAATTCCTTTGGGTATGGTATAATCAGCCTCTTTACCTTTGTTTGTTTCTATAATGTCTTGCATTTTTTGGTACCATGCAACATCTAAATGGTTTTTAGCAGCTTCTATCTTTTCTATAACTTCTTTAGTTAACTCACCAGTAAATAGCATGGTTTTTAGCTCTGTTTCTTTGCCTATACGATCCTTAAACTCAATATAGTAGTCATCGCCTGCATAAGCTCCTTGACATTGTGTTTCATAAAAAAAATCTGCTCCTTGACACTGTGCATGATTAAAAATTGCTCCTTGACACTGTGTATCAAAAAACTTTGCTCCTTGACACTGTGCATTTAGAAAATATGCTCCTTGACACTGTGCAGCACTAAAATCTGCTCCTTGACACTGTGCCTTAAAACCTGCTCCTTGACACTGTGCATTAAAAAAACCTGCTCCTTGACACTGTGCATAATCAAAATCTGCTCCTTGACACTGTGCCTCATAAAAACTTGCTTCTTGACACTGTGCATTAAAAAAACCTGCTCCTTGACACTGTGCCTTATTAAACTTTGCTCCTTGACACTGTGCCTTATTAAACTTTGCTTCTTGACACTGTGCCTCATTAAATTTTGCTTTTTGACACTGTGCAGCACCAAAATTAGCTCCTTGACACTCTGCCTCCCTAAAATCTGCTCCTTGACACTGTGCAAAACGAAAATTTGCTTCTTGACACTGTGCATTAGAAAAATTTACTCCTTGACACTGTGCCTTATTAAAATATGCCACTTGACACTGTGCATAATTAAAATCTGCTCCTTGACACTGTGACAAAATAAAATATGCTGCTTGACACTGTGCAGCACTAAAATTAGCTCCTTGACACTGTGCATTTAGAAAATCTGCTCCTTGACACTGTGCTAAAGTAAAATTAGCTCCTTGACACTGTGTAGCACTAAAACCTGCTCCTTGACACTGTGCCTTATTAAAATT
>JABABE010000045.1 GCA_014238395.1 Candidatus Kaiserbacteria bacterium | reverse complement strand
TCTGTCAAAACAGCAAATACTTTTGTTATCTCACTAACATTAGCTACTGATGAGAAATCTACATTGCCTATAGTCCAAGCTCCATTAGTTGAGGTTGCAGTGTTGCCTGACAATGATGTGTCAACTGGTGTTGCTGTTCCCTTTTGGTAGAAAATGCTAACAGAAGCTTCTTCACTGTTTGTACCTGAAAATGACAAGTCACCTGCTTGGTTTGTTATGTTATCTGAATCCGAGCTTCCTGTGTCGTCATCTGCTGCAAGATCAAAAGAACTTACAGTAGGTAGTACGGTATCTCTGATAATAGTCTTTGCGTGTGATGTATATGTTTCGTTACCAAGTCCGTCTGTTACTTTGAAACATATTTTATATTCAACGTCTGCGTCTAAGTCTGCATATGTCAGTCCACTTGCATACGTAATACTAGAATCATCACAATCTGTAGAAGATACTACTTTTGCTATTTCTGGTACTACAAATGCGGTTCCATTTGAAAATGTGTCAACTGATGAACTAACCACATCACCCGCTGCTGCTACACTTTGTGTCAAAGCTAATGCGTTAGCTGTAGTGTGTTCAGCTTTAGATACATAACCATCTGTTCCGTCATATCCAGTACCGGACGTATAGATAGATGCTCCAGTAGTACCTGTTAAGGTAATCACTGGTCCAGTTCTATCTACGAAAAACGGTGATATATCAATGCTCTTTGTCTGTGAATTTGCAGTATAACTAAAAGCACAATCATAACTACCTTCTGCTATAGGAGAAGCAGATGTTCCTAGAGTTACTGTATCTGCTGCTAAAGTTATTGTTGTTTTTGATAATGTAATAGCTTGACATAGTGTATCTGTTGCTGTTGACCTTGAAGACCCTACAATAGCTAGTGTTCCATCTACAGGTACCACATCAAAACTCACACTCACGGTGTCAGATTTGGTTCCAGATACTGTTGCTCCATCAACTGTAAGATCTGTAAGATCTGTAAAGGAAACATTTGATATGTCCAGTGTTGTGTCTATATTTACTTCAAGTATGTAGTTTGTCCCTGAGTTTGCCAAATCAATAGAGTTTCCTGCTTCGTCGGCGATTACTGAATCCGTATCCGTATCCACAACGACTTCAAAAGAGTACGTAGGTGTTGGAGAGCCTGTTTTAAGGCCGGAACTGGGAATGACCGATACAATAAAATACTGTCCAGATATAGTAGTGTCACCAG
>JABABE010000044.1 GCA_014238395.1 Candidatus Kaiserbacteria bacterium | reverse complement strand
GTCATTGCTGGAAACCCCTTTTTTAGATCAAATCTTATTTGCTTTGCAAACAATGATTTTGTTGAAGCGTTTCTGCCAGTCCTTTCTGTGCCGTTTTTAATGATTTCTGAGAGAATGTCTAAATATTGATACTCTTGGTGTCTTTTAAGTTTAGAAAAAAACATAATAAATTAAGCATTTATGCTCTTTGTTATATTTTTATCAAAAGAATTTTCGTTATAATTTTTTTCAATATAATATATCACCTCATCTGGATCATTTAAAACAACAAATAGATTTAGAGAACTCTTTTCAATCGCACCATGTTTTTCTAACAATTGATTTTTCATAAAATCAATCAAAGGAGCCCAAAACTTTTTTCCATACAAGATTATTATTGGTTTTTCAATCTTCCCTGTTGCTGTTATTGTTAAAAGCATAAAAAGCTCATCCAGTGTTCCAAATCCTCCAGGCATAAAAATAAAAACTTCAGAATAAACACGAAGCAAATATTTTCTTGATCTAAAACTGTCTACATTAAAAGTATCTTCAAAATATTTATTTTTTTGTTGTTCTGACGCTATCGGTATGGTTATTGATACAGAATGACCGTGTCCTTTTTTAGAACTCATAAATGCTCCTTCATTTGCATTTTTCATTATTCCTGGTCCCCCACCAGTTAAAACTGTAAAATCTCTAGACGCAAGTCCTGCACCTATTGCTTTTGAATCTTCATAAAAATCAATAGATGAGTTTTCTGGTGTTGCTAATGTTTGTGTGTGTGCACCAAGTATTACAGCATACTTACTAAACTTTCTTAAAACCATAAAACCAAAAAAGGTTTCAAAAAAAACGCTTGTAGATTCTTTTAAAATTTGAAATATTGAAACTTTTTTCATAACTATATATATATATTATGCACAAGATTTTGCTATTGCATATCCATTCTTTTCTGCAATTTCTGCACTTTCGAATTTTATTTTATTTTTTTCACTAATATTTTCATGACCGTTGCAGAACACAGGATAATATCTGTTACCAGCTTTGGATGCAAATACAGCATCTGCAGCATTGAGAAAGTTTTTATCTATAGGAATATCTTCTATAAGTATTTGAGTTCGATTTGATTTTTCATTGTATGCACTATATCGACCCAGAAAAAATCCAAAAAAACTAGCAAAAAAAATTGAAAAAATTGAGTATATAATTATGTTGCTTTGTGACACTATATTATATATACTATAAAACATGGCACATAGGAAAGCCGGAGGTTCGGCAAAAAACCTAAGAGACTCAAATCCAAAATACCTTGGTGTAAAAAAAGGTTGTGGTTCTCCTGTATCTTGTGGACAAATCATTGTAAGACAAAGAGGAACAAAATGTATCCCTGGTTCTGGAGTTGGTGTTGGTAAGGATCATACACTTTTTGCGAAAAAAGATGGATTTGTTTCTTTTTCAAAAAAACGAGTAACAAAGTTTACTGGTCATTCCTCTGTAAAATCTATAGTAAATGTTAAATGAAAATTTACACCCTCTAGTAAATAAAATCACATCTCTACTAACTAGTAAAAATATTGACTTTCAATTGACTGTACATAAAACCGAAGCTCTAACAAGTGAAGATGCTTGCAAAATAAGAGGTGACTGTTCTTTGTCTGAAGGTGTTAAGGCTTTAATATTAAGATGCAAGAAAACAAAAAAATCGGAAGCATTCTTTGTTCAAGTGTGTGTTCCTGGAGATAAAAAATTTAATCCAAAAAAACTTAAAAAAATGCTGCAGATATCAGACATAAGGTTTGCATCTGCAAGTGAACTTTTTAAGATAACAGATGGTGTTAAACCAGGAGGTGTGCCACCAGTATCTAATATTTTTTTTGAAATACCTTTGTATACAGATAATAGTATTTTTGATAACGATCGTATTGTTTTTAATTGTGGCGACAGAAAGGCAAGTTTATATATGAAATCAATTGATTACAAAAAATTCTTTACACCGAATATTGTTGACATATCAGATTGATATTTTATTGGAGAGCGTCTGAAGCTTTTTTCAAATCTTTAGAAAAAACCTCTTGTGTTGTAATCACATCATCTGTGTTTTTTGACCAATGCAGCATCGCGTTATTCTGCAGTGCCCTACTGTATGAGAAAGAAATTGGTATCAAAAAGCCTTCCTTTTCTGATTCTTCTATAACAGCATGAAGATAAGAAAAAGATTGTTCAGGTGTTAATCCTCCAGATAAGAAAACTATTCCTCCCATTTTTTCTGGTATATATTTCTTAAATATTTCTACTGTTTCTTTTTGTACTATTTTTGTGTCATCCTCTGGCAACATAGATCCAGATACGACAAAGGATGTTTTAAGTATTAATGACTCAAAATCTACGTCTTTTTCAGTTAATTTCTCAAACAAACTTTTGAAGACTCTATTAAAAACTTCTTTTGTTTCTTCGATACTGTGCTCTCCATCTCGTAATATTTCTGGTTCTATGAAAGGAACCAAACCTGCTTCTTGTGAAATTTTTGCATAAGAGGCAAGATCGTCTGTATTTTTTTCTATCAACTCATCAGTAGGGCTGCTGTTTTCTGTAGATATGAAAAATACACTCCTCCATTTACTAAATCTTGCACCTAATTTATAATAATTTTCACAATTCTCTTTTAATTCAGCTAACCCTTTTGTGTATGATTCTGTATCACTGTCATTAAAATTTTCTAGACCACCATCCACTTTTATTCCAGGTATTATATTTTTTGACATCAGGAATTCCGGAACCTTTAGCCCATTAATTTGCTGTTTTTCTAATGTGTCTTTGTATAAAATAATTCCACTAATGAAGTTGTTTAAGTTGTTCGTCCCAAAAAGTGTGTTTCTGTATTTTGTTATGTTTTCCTCACTACCATCTACGGATAGTGCAGTTAATCTTTTTATTATAGTTTTATTGCTTTCATCTGCTGCAAGTATGCCTTTGTGTCCTTGAAATATTTTGTTAATTATGTCTTTTGTCATTTTTTTGTGATTATTAATTTACTTTTCTTTTTTAAACTATCTGTCTTAAATATTATATCAAAACTTCCTGTGGTTTTGATATCTTTATCTATATATATAGAATTTTGATTTAAATCTATTCCAGATTCATGAAGGTAGTTTAATATTTGTCTTGATTTTATTGTGTGAAATAACTTTCCACTTTTAGTAGTCTCTTCTTTTATTTCTATTTGATCCGGTATCTTTAAAAACATTTTTCTAAGATAATCTACACTCTGTTTTTTTTCTTGCTCGATTTTTATATTTTTAGCCTCAATTATTTTTATGTTTGTCTGACTAGCTTCAGTAGCAAGCCCCCTTGGTATTAGGTTGTTGTAGGCATACCCAGGTTTAACATCAACCACAGAATCTTTTTTACCTAGATTTTTTATATCTACTTTAAGAATTACTTTCATATCACTACCCTCTTATTTTCTTTAATGCAAATTCGATTAATAAATCACCTTCATCATCAAAATGAAATATTTCATTGTCATAATCCGGGTTTTCATACTCTATATCAACTTCAATCCCTTTGTCGGATATAGATGATTTATCTGGAAGCAGCCAGTGTGCTATGGTTAATTTTAATGTGGAATTTTTTGCTATTGGTATCAATTCTTGAATAGAACCTTTCCCAAATGTATTTGTACCTAATAACACAGCATTTGTGTAGTGACGCAAGGCACCAGCTAAGATTTCAGAAGCAGATGCACTGGCACCATTTACTAAAATAAATATCTTTGGGTTAACTTCGTCTATGTATTTATTTCTTGACTTTTTTGTAGCATAAGTAAGCAATGATCCATCTCCATCATATTGATAAAGTATAGGAGTTTCTTTCTTTACAAAAAAACTAGAAATAAAAACTGCTACATCTAAAATACCACCAGGGTTATTTCTTAAATCTATAATCAATTTGTCAGTATTTGATGAGTAAAATTCTCTCATAGCCTTACTAAACAACCTTGGTGTCTTTTCATTGAAAGTACTTATTGTGATAATAAAGACATCGTCTGTGGTTTTGTATTCTACATTTGGTGTTTGTATCACACCTCTTTTTACAGATATATCTATTATTTCATCATTCCCTTTTCTCAAAATACCAAGCACAACAGCTGTGTCAACTTCACCGCGAATCAATTTAGATGCTTCGTACACAGAAAGATCTTTTGTTGTTTTTCCATCTATTTCAACTATTACATCCCTGCTTTTTAATCCTGCTCTATATGCAGGTGTGTTTTTTATCGGACTGATGACAGTCAAGGCACCATTCCTGTTTCCAATATACACACCGATACCCTCTATATCTCCAGTAACAATTTCTTTATTAAACTCTACTGATTCTACTGGAGGTAAAAAAACTGTATATGGATCTTCAATTGAGTGTGTTATCCCTCTTATAGAATTCCACAATACTTCCTCTCTTGTGGGCAATTTTTCTTTAGTTTTGGATATTTTGCTATCTACAAGTTCTGGTTTTGGTACATAGTGCTCTTCTATGGTTCTCCAAACTTCAAAAAACTCATTAAAATTCACATCTTTAAAATCACTTGGCAAATCTTTTCTTATAATTGGTGAATATCTCTCAAACTTTTTGTCTTGCACAGAAATATTTTTTGTGCCAAATCCATCTCTTGTATTATTTGATCCAACAAAAATTCCCATAAAAAAAGCTCCTGAAATAAGAAAAACTATTAATGTAGAAAGTTTTGTCTTGTGCATAAGAAAATTATAACATGATATACTTTATTAAAAATATGATAAAAAACGATATTACACTATATGACTCACTGTCAAAGCAGAGAAAAGTTTTTTTGCCAATATCAAAGGACATTGTAAAAATATATTCTTGTGGTCCAACTTTGTACAGGAGAGCACACATAGGAAATTTAAGAGGATATGTTTTTGCCGACACTTTAAACAGGCTTTTTAGAGAAACAGGATTTAGAGTGAAGCACGTTATTAATCTTACAGATGTTGGTCACTTGTTTGGAGACGGTGATGTTGGTGAAGATAAAATAGAAAAAGAAGCAAGAGACACAAATCAAGACATAGAGTTATTGATTACCAATCTAATCAAAATCTTTAATTCAGACTTAGAGCATTTAAACATACCTCTAAAAAGATATGATTTCACACGAGCAACATCTTACATAAAAGAACAAATATCTTTGATTAAAAGGCTTGAAAAAAAAGGTTTTGCATACAAGATAAGTGATGGTGTGTATTTTGATGTGCAAAAATTTAAAAGCTATGGAGGACTTGCTGGGGTAAGTAAATCTATTCAACAAGAAGGAAAAAGAGTTGAAATAAACAAGGAAAAAAGGGGTTCGTATGATTTTGCACTGTGGAAATTTTCAAAGGACACAGAAAACAGATTACAAGAGTGGAGTTCACCTTGGGGTGTTGGTTTTCCTGGATGGCACACAGAATGTTGTGCGATGGCCTCTTCTGTCTTAGGTGAGAGTATAGATTTACACACTGGAGGAATAGACTTGGCTCCTACTCATCATAATAATGAAATTGCACAGCAAGAATCAGACACAGGAAAAGTTTTTGTAAATACTTGGATGCATACAGAGTTTGTAGGACTAAACGGAACAAAGTTGTCAAAATCAGATGGAAATATAATAAATATAGATAATCTTATAAAGGAAGGTATTGATCCTGTTGCCCTTCGATATTTATTTTTGACAGTACATTATAAAACACCAATAAATTACACAGATGAATCTATAAAAGCAGCGAACATGTCATTAAAAGAATTAAAGAGTTATTGTTTTTACAAAGGTAACCTATTCTTTATTAAAAAAGATAAACAAATTGTTGAAAATATTAAAAAAGCAGTGTCCGACGACATATCCACGCCAAAAGCCATAGCACTACTGTGGGATTTTTTGAAAGATGACTCTATTAAAAGATCGACAAAAACAAAAACTATTTTAGAAATAGATAAAATATTTGGACTTGGGCTTAAAAAGAAAAAAATAAAAATACCAAATGATGTTATCCTTCTGTTTAAAGAAAGACAAAAAGCAAGAGAAAATCAAGATTGGGAAAAGTCAGATGATTTAAGAGAAAAAATTAAAGAAAAAGATTTTAATGTGGTCGACACATCATCTGGTACAGATTTATTTCCAATAATAAACTAATCTGTACCGTCCCCTTCTGTTGCTGGTATATAGTTTTGATTTTCTTGATTTGCTTGGTATCTCCTCTCTATCTCTGTAAAAATTAATTTTCGTTTATTAAAATTAAGTCTTACTGTTCCTGTTGGACCATTTCTATGTTTTGCTATTAAAATTTGTTTTTCTTCTACGTCACTCCCAGATACTGTGTCTTTTGGATCTTGGTGTATAAATATAACAACATCAGCATCTTGTTCTATTGAACCTGAATCTCTTAAGTCTGATAATTTTGGAATACCTCCTCTTTTTTCTATATCACGAGACAGCTGAGATAGTGCAATAACTGGTATTTTTAATTCCCTTGCTATTTGCTTTAGCGACCGGGAAATCTCTGTTACCCTGTTAACCATAGAATCTGAGCGAATAGTATCGTGTGGTGTAATTAGCTGTAAGTAATCAACTATTAATATTTCTATATTATTTTCTCTTTTCATTTTTCTTGCTGTAGACCTGATAGCAACTATTGAGTTGTTTGCCCTGTCATCTATAAAAATAGGTGCTCGAGAAAGCCTGTCCGCTGCCTCACTTAGATTATCTTGTTTTTCATGAGCACTCAACTTTCCAGTTCTTAATTTCCAAGCATCAACACCAGACTCTGCTGCCATTAATTTTTCTGCAAGTTGATCACTACTCATTTCAAGTGAAAACAATCCAACAGAAATATTATTTTTTACAGATGTCTTTCTCGCTATATCAAGTGCAAAAGTTGTCTTTCCCATGCTCGGCCTTGCCGCTATAATGATTAAATCAGAAGGTTGAAAACCAGATAATTTGTCATCAAGGGATACAAAACCGGAACTGAACCCACGGATATATTTATCATGTGAATCTGTGTTCACAAATCTTTCAAAAGCTGGTTCTATTAAATTTGCAATCGTACTATATTTCTTTTGGGTATCGTCACCATTGGTTATTTTAAAAACAGTTTGCTCTACATCGTCTCTAATGCCGTCTATATCTTTTTTACCTTCTTCTGCTATTTTTATAATTGACCCTCCTGCTTTTATTAATTCTCTTCTGGTATATGTACTTAAAATATTTTTTGCATATGCATCTATGTGCAGTGATGAAGGTACTGAGTTTATTATTTCAGATAAATACTCTCTGCCACCAATCAAATCAAGTTCTTTGTGTTCTTCTAGGTCTTTTGTGATAGTCACCAAATCAATCGGTAGAGATTGTTTTGTTAGTCTGCTCATAGATTCAAAAATAATTTGATGTTTTGGAACATAAAACATTTCTTTTTTTATTGAAGAACTTACATTGTCCCATGCGTCTGTGTCAATAAAAATTGATCCGAGTAATGCTACTTCAGATTCGGAATGTTGAGGAAGTCTAAATGGGTCTGTGTTTGTCATATATAAATATTATATATGTTCATGTCTTTGTACAAGTTCTAAAATTTATTGAATATTAAGATATCCTGTGTATGAGTAGTTTAAAAACTGGTTTATAGTTTGGTGAAAAAAAAATAAAAACATCAGTATTTAACTACTTGACATTTTCTATTAAAACTTTGCAGTAAGGTTGCTTGTGCCCTTGTTTTGTGCTCCTATTTGTTTTATTTTTAAATTTTATAATAGTTATTTTTTTTAGTCTTCCGCATTCCTTTACAACACCAGTAGCAGTTCTTTTTTCTAAATAAGGCTTTCCTATTTCTAACTTTTCACCATCTTCTATTAAAAGCACTTTATCAAAAACAATTTTATCTCCAGCAGACCACTCTCCACTATCTTTTTTTGATAAATTTTCTATTTTGATTACACCTCCTATTTGAGTTCTGTACTGCTTTCCTCCACTTTCTATTGTTATTGTTTTTTCCATATTGTTTTATTTTAACTAAATATTAAAAAATTTGCAAATTATATTTTTTCTATATTTTTATCTATCTGAGAATATCTGTGCCGACAGTCATCAAAGTTGGAAACTGCTTGATGCAGGTTTTTCCCTAGCTTTTCCATTAAAATATTGTATTTATGCAAATCGTCTTTTAATTTTTTAACATTTTTTTGTATTTCCTCTGCTTTTTTTTCTATATTTAGCGCACGCAGTCCGTGCATTATTGTTTGTACATATGCATAAAAAGTTGTCGGTGAAACCACAACAACTTTCTTTTTAAATGAATATTCAATTAAGTCGTCGATACCAACTGTACTTGTAAATAAATCGTAATAAAGTGTTTCAGATGGTATGTACATTAAAACAAAATCTGTTGTTTTGTTTTGTGGTTGTATATATTTTGCTGTTTCATCAATTCTTTTTTTTAAATCCATTTTTAAATTTTTCTTGCAAATCTCTTTTTCTTCTAGTGTCTCTGCTTTTATCATTTTCTTGTAGTTTTCTAAAGAAAACTTTGCATCAATAGGAATAACAAGATCGTCTTCTATACATATCACTGCATCCACAGTACCACTGTCTAAACTGTATTGTGTTTTGTATTGTTTTGGAGAAAAGACATCAGATAGTGTCTTTTCTAAAAAAAATTCTCCGAGGTTTCCGCGGTGCTTTGGGTTTTGTAATATGTTTTGCAGACTGTCTATGTTTTTCACATATGACTCTATGCTTTCTTTTATAGAATCTTTTGTGTTTTTGCCTTCAGTTTTGAGATTTTCTATCCCTCTAAGAACTTCATTTATAGTTTCCCTAGATATTTTAAGCTGCGAATCTATATTTTCTTTTGTCTTAATCAGCGACGAGTTATTGCTTTTTGTCAATTTGAATGTTAAAAACAAAACTACTAAAAGCAAAAAAATCACAACAATCGATAAAATCAACATAATCATATAGTTATTATACATCTATTTGTTTTTCTTCTTTATATAGAAATACTTTTTTCACACCTTCTATTAACAATAAATGCAATACAGCTAATATCGGCAACATTCCAACAAACCAAAGAGGGAAAGTCGTCATCTGAAGAAATGTTCGAACCGGAACATAAAAAAGAGCTAAACATAAGAATCCTAAACTTATACATATCGCAATAATTAATTCTTTGTTGTCGAAAAGATTTTTAAATTTTATTGGACCATAGAGATTTTTTAAAGAAAAAGCAAAAAAGATTGAATCAAGTGATAACGCTGTAAAAATTATAGTTCTTATTTCTGCTTCGGATGCATTTGTAAATAAATTTAAAAATACTAATATAGCAAACAAAAACAAACCAGAGGAAACAGCAAGTATTAAAATAGATTTGGAGACACTTTTTGAAACTATTGAACTATACACAGAGGATTTTGGGTTTCCAGAAGAAGATGACTCTTGGCTTTTTTCAAAAGCAAATCCAAATCCAACAAATGCCTCTTCTATTATATTTGCCCACAATATTTGTGCAGGAATAAGAGGTAGAGCAAAACCAGCAATAATTGCACCAGTTATTACTATTGCTTCACTGAACGCAGTGGATAGTAAATAAATAATAATTTTTTTCAAGTTTATTATAATTTTTCTACCCTCTAGTACTGCTGCATTTATTGTGTCAAAACTGTTTTCTAAAAGAATAATATCAGAGCTTTCTTTTGAGACTTCAGTGGCATCTGATAAAGACAGTCCCACAGATGCTTGTTCTAGTGCTGCAGCATCATTAACACCGTCTCCGGTCATAGCAACAATTTCACCGTGATTCTGTAAGATTCTGATTAATCTTAACTTTTGATTTGGTAACATTTTTGCAAAAACCGGTGTGTACATTGCAGCACTATATATTTCATCTGTAGACATTTTCGAGAATTCATTTCCATCTATAACTCTATGAGAATCTTTATCTATTATTCCAATTTTTCTACCTATATATCCTGCTGTTTCTTTGTTGTCACCCGTGACAAGTGAAAATCTTATATTCGATTTTCTTATTTTTGAAATAGATTCCTTGATATTTGATCGAATAGAATCCTCAAAACTCATTATTGCTAAAAATTTAATGTCTTTTGATATTTTTGTTACAGATTCTTCTTTATTTTCTGGATCAAATTTATTTTGATTTACAACAGCAGTTGCAACAGCAACAACACGAGCACCATTTTTGGTCTCTAATGAAATTTTTTCTTTTAGTTCTACAATCTTTTCTTGTGTCAATTTTTCTGTTTCAGACGATGTCATCTTGGAGTTGCACATATCTATTACTGTATCTGGATCCCCAACTATATACATCTTTTTTTCATTAGATTCGTCGTCATAAATAATACCAGCAGAAAATTTCCTTTTGGAAGAAAAAGGTATAAAATCAGTTTTCATTGATTCATTGTCACAATATACATTTACATCTATCTTCGCATCAATGATTGCTTGTGCAATAGCATGTTCTATCGGTTCTCCAAACATCCTATTTCCCAAACCATCTTTTGCGCAAATCATTTTTGAAGATGTGCCCATTAAAAGAGCAAACAATATGTTTCTCATATTAGGGTTATCAAAATCTTTTTTTGTATAAACCTCTTTTTCATTAAACAATTTAGAAAAAGACATTTCACCTTTTGTTACTGTTCCTGTCTTATCAGATAATATCCATGTTGTTGTGCCAAGAGTTTCTGCGGCAAATAAATTTCTGACTAGACCACCCTTTTTAAAAACATTTTGCATACCAAGCGCCAAGACCAATGTGATTGCTGCTGGTAATCCAGAAGGTATTGCACCAACAGCAATAGCTGTAGAGGTTAACAAAAGATCATATAATTCATATTTGTTTTCTAGTATTCCAAAAATAAAAATAATAACCAGGTTTACAACAATTAGTGAAATAACCAGTTTTAGAACTTTTTTTATATCTTTGGTAAGCGGTGCTACACCTACGATAGATGAAAGTTTTTTTGAAATTATACCTATCTGCGTGGCTTCACCTGTTTCTACAACACACCCAAATCCCTCACCTTTCACTACACTTGTTCCGCTCCACAACATATTTACTTGCTCTGAAATACTTTTTTTTCCAGACAAAGTTATTTGATGTTTCGAAACAGGTAACCATTCACCTGTTAAAGTTGATTCATTTACTTTTATATCACCTTCGGAGATTAATCTTAAGTCTGCTAACACAAGCAGACCCTCTCTTAAAAAGAGAACATCTCCTGGAACTACATATTGTGATTCTATTGGTTGAAGCTTCCCATCTCTATATACTATCGCTTTGTGTTTTCTTGTTTTGTTTATTTTTTCAAAAGCTTTAGATGACCTTTCTTCTTGTGTAGTTCCTATGATGATGTTTATAAAAAAAACAACAAAAATCAAACCTGCATCAATCCTCTCTCCAAGGATTAGCAGTATTATGCTTGCAAAAAAAAGCATATAGGAAATAGGACTCTTTAGCTGGTTTAAGATAATTGTCAACAGAGTGATTCCTTTTTGCTTTCTAACTATGTTTTTACCATATTTTTTTAGTCTTTTTTTAGCCTCTGCTGAAGATAAACCTTTTTTTGTTGTATTAAGTTGATTACAAAGATCATTGAGGTTATCCATTGACCATTCTCTTTTGTTGCTTTTATTCATAAGATATTTGTATTATAGTACAATATGGACTTACATGAGCAACTAAACACAGATATTGTCTCTGCAATAAAAAATAAAGGTGATACTGTACTACTGAATACTTTAAGAAACATAAAAAATTCAATTGTGAATGAAAACATAGAATTAAGAAAAAAAACAGAT
>JABABE010000043.1 GCA_014238395.1 Candidatus Kaiserbacteria bacterium | reverse complement strand
GAATTTATTATCACACATTATTATTGTTTTAACTATGGAGATCATATTGCTCAGGGCGACCGTATTTCATGTTATTTGCATACAAGACTTTCAGGAGGCACGGGAACAGATTGCTTAATATGGGAATATACAGACACTTATAGTACTGTCACTACAACAGTACCTGTATACAGCACCCGAGACGTAGAGCGAATAGTAACGGAAAATATAAAAAATGATGAACTTTCTTTTGGAGGGAGGTTGCATTTATTGGGGCAAAAAAAAGGGGGGCTGGATATTTTTTTGGGAGTTGGAGTTGTTAGTGTTTCTGTGGAGATAGTTTCTTTATCAGAAAGCGGTACTGGTACCTATGCGGAAGCTGGCATAAAATATATTTCTAATGGAGGACTGAATGTAAGTTATTATTTTAGAAATTCTTCCGCTAGCTTTGCTGCTCCTACTAGTAATGATTCAGAAATTGATTGGGGGGGCACTACATCTGGATTTAAACTAGGTTATAGTTTTTAAGAGATATTTCCCCTTAGATTATATTTTATGAATTTTAGAATTGCCAGCAGCAATTCTTTGTTGCTGGTTTTTTATAACCATCTAACCTTTTTCTTAAATCTTATAAAAAATTATTATGAAAAAAACAATATTTATGTGCTGTATTTTGGGTGGTTTATTTTTGACACCATCTAATCTTTTTGCACAGGATAAATTTGATGATTGTTTTAAAATTGAAAGAGCAAAAGCAAAAACCAAAGGAGCTACTTCTAGTGAAGCAATAACGCAAGCCACAAATGCCTGTCGGAGTAATCAAAAAGCAAAAAATAGCACAAAAAAAAATGGTTTTGAAAATTGTTTTGAAACTGAAAGAGCAAAAGCAAAAACCAAAGGAGCTACTTCTGCCAAAGCTGTAAAGCAGGCTACAAAAATCTGTAATTTAAAATTTGCCTACATAAATAATGCACAAGCAAGGGCAAACCAAGTTTTAGGAAAAGCAGAAAGTAGTCGTTTAATAAAAGATACTATAGGAATATCCGCTTTGAATGGGGTAGCTTTTGAGAGAGTTTATGATGAAGGACACGGCAGAAAAATCAGTGAACTTGAATGGGATATTAGCAATTTATTGATGCTTGATTTATCACGAAGCTTTGAAGTAGTTCCTAATGTTTATATTGGAATAAGTCTGAGTAAAGCTATCAATTCTGGTTCTGGAGGAAGAATGACGGATACAGATTGGTTAGGATACGATAGCTCCGATTGGTCAGACGGTAGGCAGGGCACTAATGAATGGACTGATAGGTCATTTCATAATGTTGATGTTGTGGAGGCTTATGAGCAAAATTTATTTATTTATTATGAACTTCTTCTATCAACGACTCAATCTAATTTAAGATTTAATATTGGTTTTAAGGAAACTTTTTTTGAGTGGAAAGATTTTGCTCAAAATTATGTGTATAGTAGTGAGGACATTAATGGATTAACAGGATTTAGAGATAAACATGGTTCTTTTGGCGGAATTACTGGAATTTTATATTGGCAGAAGTTTCAAATTCCTTATTTAGGAATATCCTATGTTATGAATTTTAACGATCAACTCACTGCTGATTTTAGTGTTGCTTACAGTGCTAATGTCAGTGCTTCTGCTCGAGATAGACACTTGTTACGAAGTTTAGAGGTTATAGATGATTTTAGAGGTGGAAAGTATTATGAAGTGGGTGTAGATTTAAAATATAAGACAAAGAGTAATGTATCTATCAATGGTTTGTTGTATTATCAATCTATTCCCGAAATCATTGGTAATGGTCATTTCTACTACATAGGTCAGTCGGATGATGCCGGTAGCTTTATACACCTAGATGGGGCAGCTATATCTAATGAATTTTTTAAATTAGGTCTATCGGCAAGTTATTCTTTTTAAAAAGTCTCTCTCTATGTATAATAATAGTTGTGCTCACAATACAGACTGACGGACAAGATCTT
>JABABE010000042.1 GCA_014238395.1 Candidatus Kaiserbacteria bacterium | reverse complement strand
CCGGGTGATCCGAGTCATCCGGGTGATCCGAGTGATCCGGGTGATCCGAATGATCCGGGTGATCCGAGTGATCTGGGTGATCCGGGTGATCCGAGTGATCCGGGTGATCCGAGTGATCCGAGTGATCCGGGTGATCCGAGTGATCCGATTGATCCGGGTGATTCGGGTGATCCGAGTGATCCGGATCCTGAAATTCCTTGAATTTCCCTGAATTTAACAGAATTTCCCTAAATTTCCCTGAATTTCTCTGAATTTCCCTGAATTTCCTTGAATTTCCCTGAATTTCCATGAATTTCCATGAATTTCCCTAAATTTCTCTGAATTTCCCCAAATTTTCCTGAATTTTACTCAATTTCCCTGAATTTCCCAGAATTTCCCTGAATTTCCCAGAATTTCCCTGAATTTCCCAAAATATCCCTGAATTTCCCCAAATTTCCCTGAATTTTCCTAAATTTCCCTGAATTTCCCTAAATTTCCATGAATTTCCCTGAATTTATCTGAATTTCCCCAAATTTACATGAATTTCCCTAAATTTCCCTGAATTTCCCTAAATTTCCATGAATTTCCCTGAATTTATCTGAATTTCCCTAAATTTCCATGAATTTCCCTAAATTTCCCTGAATTTCCCTGAATTTCCTTGAATTTCCCTGAATTTTCCTGAATTACCCTGAATTACCCTGAATTACCCTGAATTTAAGCAGAAAACAAAAATGTCGGAACTTGTTCCCTCGCCACTTCCGTCAGGAAGCCCCTTAGCGGAGCGGTATTATCATGTTTTTTAAGTTTTGTTCTATATCGGTCCCTGGAATCTATACCCCATTTCAGGAGGTCTGCGCTTTTTTCTCTTAAAAAGTATAGAACTGCTTAGCATTTATAGCTAGAGACTTCTAGTTTCTCGCATTCGAAAGAGCATAAGTAGATCTAGGTCTGGAGTTTTGCCGACAAGGGGTTGTATAGGAAAATTATTTCGCTATGACGTCACAAAGTCGGTAAACGATTTTTCGGCTATAACTCGCGATATAATTTTTTT
>JABABE010000041.1 GCA_014238395.1 Candidatus Kaiserbacteria bacterium | reverse complement strand
CGATGCTAATTTTCATATATTTAAAATATAACATACAAAAACTTGCAGATTTTGTAATTATAGTAGATAATATAAATTATCTTTTCAAATCATTGATTAGAAATTTATTATTAAAATTATTACAAATTAACAAATGACTGGCGAATCAACAAAAAGTGCAGACACAACTAATACTGAAACAAAAGTAGAAGTAAAAGAAATTTATAAAGTTGGAGATATAACTGAAGGTACAGTTATCGCCGTTGATAGATCAACAATCTATGTTGATCTTCCACCTAGTAATGTTGGAATAATTTATGGTAGCGAATTTTTAATAGTTAGAGACGTAGTCAAAAAAGTAAAAGTCGGTGATGTCTTTTCTGCAAAAGTCATAGGTATATCAGAAAAGGCTGATGGTTATCTTGATCTTTCTCTAAAGGAGGCTCTTGCTGCTACTGTATGGAAAAAAGCAGAGGATGCTATTTCAAGTGGAGATGTGTACGATGTCGTAGCCAAAGAAGCAAACAAAGGTGGTTTGATTATAAACTGGAACGGTGTAAGAGGTTTTCTTCCAGCATCGCAATTATCAAAGAAGCATTACCCGAAAGTTTTGAACTCAGATAAGTTTGCAATATTAAATGAACTAAAGAAGATTATAGGTCTGACTGTATCAGTTAGAATTATTTCTGTAGATTCTGAAAATGAAAAATTAATATTTGCAGAGAGTGAAAGCGACACAAACCAATCGTCACATAAAATTTTGAATGATGATATGGAGTACGAGGTTGGAGACACAGCAAGCGGTGTTGTTACAGGTACAGTTGAATTTGGTTTGTTTGTACAGATAAACAAAAAAACTTGTGGGCTTGTGCATATATCTGAAATAAGCTGGGGCTTAGTAGATGATCCTAGAAAATTTTATTCTGTCGGTGATCATGTGAAAGTAAAGATTATAAACAAAGATGATGAAAAATACTCTTTTTCTATAAAAGTACTAGAGAAAAACCCTTGGGCTAAAGCTAAAGAAAAATACAAAGTTGGAGATGAGGTAAAGGGTGTAATCATAAAACACAATCATCACGGGGCTTTTGCTTCAATAGAATCTGGTGTATCTGGACTTGTCCACTCTTCCAACTTCAAAAACGAAGAGGAAATGTACATGGAAATGGGCATAGGGCAAACTCACACGTTTACTATTTTTAACTTTGTTCCAGATGAGCAAAAGTTAATTCTTACTCCAAAAACCAAATAATTCAGAAATACTTCTTTTTGATTCTAATTCAGACATAGTCTCAGGATTGATATCGTCTATTGTTTTTTTAAATTCATTAAAAACCTCCTGCAAGATTTTTTGCTCACTTTCATTAAATTTTTTTAATACATAATCCGCCTTATCTATTATTTTATATTTTGGAGAAATTCCTATTCTGAAACGATAAAAACTTTTTGTCTTCATTTGTCTTATTATTGACTTTATCCCGTTATGTCCAGCGTCGCTTTTTGCAAAAGAAAATTTGCAGGTTCCGATTGGTAAATCCAATTCATCATGTACAACAATTAAAATCGATTTGTTTCGAAACACTGACTTAAAAGACTCACCTGAATTGTTTATATAAGATTCGCTTGTGTAATAATTAAAAGTATTGTTGCCCGTTACTTCTGTTGCTTTAGACAGTTTTCTTTTTTGCTGTGTAAAATTTATTTTTTTTTCTTTAACCAAGTTGGTCACAAAATCACGACCGATGTTGTGTCTCGTTCCTTCATACTTTTTTGGATTACCTAATCCTATTATTTTTACTTCCATTAAGACAATTATAAAACAAAAAAAAATACTTGTGTCAATGTATGCAGTTGTGATATTATAAATATACAAATGACTGACATCAATACAAATAATAACAGTGACAACAGTCCTGATTCTAAAAACGAGGGGGGGAAATGGTTTAAAAATCTAGTAAATCAATATTTTGTAAGCATTGTTTTAGGAATTCTTATAGCGCTTGTCGTGTGGTCCTTTGTAGCAAGACCTTTCATAGTTCACGGGGCATCGATGTACCCTACTTTTAACTCATCTCCGAATCTGTTACTTGGTGGTGACTACATAATAATAGACTTGTTAAAATACAAATTTCAAGAACCTAAAAGAGGAGATATAATAGTTTTTAATACAAACGGCATTAATTCCGACAAAATTAATAAAAAATTGATTAAAAGAATCGTCGCACTTCCTCACGAAACTATTTTATTTGACAAATCAAGTATAAAAATCAAAAAAGCAAGTGGAGAAACTTTTAAATTAACAGAGGACTATTTACAAAGTGGGACAAGTGCTGGTTATAAAAAAGAAGAGATTTATCTGAACAAAGATGAATATTTTGTTTTAGGAGATAACAGAAACAACAGCTATGACTCAAGATATTGGGGATATTTGACCAAAAAAAATATTATAGGTTATGTCAGATTGAAACTTTACCCATTTAAAAATGCTGGCTTAAACCCTGGAAAAACAAAATATGAGCAGTAAAAAAATAGAAATAGAAAACCATTTTGAAATAGCCAAAAAAGTGGCTACAAGATACGGTTTTTCTACTCCTTCTGACTTTGTCCCAACTAAAGTAAAAAAAATAAAGATTTATAAATCAACAGAAAATATTGGTGAAAGAAAAGCAGCGCTTTGTGAACTGTTAGGTTCTTACATCAGATCCGACCATCACAAAGAAAAAAAGATTAAATTTATCTTTCATAGCAACATAGATAAAGAAAGCTCTAAATACATAAACAGAAGTTCAGGGCTCAAAACATCTCAAATATCCTTATCTTCTATTGGTTTAAATGACCCGTTTGCTGAGGCGAAAATTATTTCCTGTGCTTTAAATATACTAGACGAATTAGGTCATAAAAACTTGCTTGTTAAATTTAATTCGATGTCAGACAAACAATCTACAGAACAATATTTAAAAGACTTAAGCGGGTCAATATATAAAAACATAGATTATGCTACGACAGAGTGTATAAAAAAACTAAAAAAATCTCCAGAAGAAGCACATAAATTTATACACACAGACAAAGAACTTGAAGAAATGAGGTGTATGATTCCCTCTTATATAAAATACTTGTCAGACAAGAAAAAAGATCATTTGCAAGAGACTATAGAATACATGGACGACCACAACATACCGTACACGTTATCTGGCGATTTGTTTGAAAACTCAGGGCATACAACAAGTACATTATTTGAAATAATCGACGAGAAAACAAACAAAACACTTGCCCGTGGAGGCAGATATAACAAACTGTCAAACGTTTTTTTCAAACGAGATATCGAAGTTGTTAGTATTGATTTTGTAAATGAAACAAAACACACAGGTAAATATGTAATAAAAAAGACAAGAAACATAAAACCAAAGATTTTTCTTTTTCATTGTGGCCCTACTGCAAAGAAAAAAGTTTTGTCCATCATCTCTAAACTGGAAAAGGAGTCTATACATGTATCACACAAAGCGCACGGCGAAACTGTTTCAGAACAACTAGACGAGAGTGGCGGCAGAAACTATCCATACATACTTGTATTTGGACAACAGGAGGTTGCAAACGAAAGCGTTAAGATAAAAATAAAAAAAAGTAGAATTGTTAAAAATATACCAATAGATAAATTAGCTCAAAATTTGAAGTTAATAACCCGTTTGCATAAATAAAACATAAATGTTAAACTTTATTAATCATGTATAGCATAATAGTAAAGAAAAAAGACTCTGAAAGTTCTTCTGTTTTATTTAGAAATTTCACAAAAAGAATGCAGGTATCTGGCATTATGCAAAAATTCAAAAAAGAGATTTATAATTCTAGACCTCAATCAAAAAATACAATCAAAAACCAAAAGATAAGAAAGCTTGTAAAAGAAGATGAATTTAAAAAATTATTCAGACTTGGTAAAATTCAAAATAAAAGTTTTAGGAAAAAAAGATAATGATAAATGCCTATAGTCACAAACTTAAGTAAATTAAGAAAGCCGGCGATCTCTTTTGACATTATTTGCAAACACATACTACCGAAGAATTATGATATCAGTGTAGTGCTTTCGAACAATAAAGCAACAAAAGAGCTAAATAAAAAATACAGAAATAAAAACAAACCTACAGATGTGCTCTCTTTCCCGATTTCAGAAAATATGGGTGAAATTTTTATAAACCTTGAACTCATTGATAAAATCGCAAAAGAAAAAGGAGAAACAAGAAAAACAATAACTACTTTTCTACTGATACACAGTCTGTTGCACCTGTGCGGGCACAAGCATGGGTCTATAATGGAAAATATGGAAAAGAAGTTAGCAAAAAAATTTGATTGTGTGAGCAGCATATGAACAAAAAAACAAATATAGCAATTTTAGATTTGGGATCTAATAAAATAAAAGGTGTTTTGAGTACCTTTTCTCCAGATGGTAAGATCCAGCAGCTTGTAACAGCTCGAGAATGCTCACAAGGTATAGAGTCTGGATTTGTAAAAAACAAAAGGATGGCAGTTAATAGTATTTCTAATATGTTTTATAAATTAGAAAGAAAAACAGACAAAAACATAGACTTTACATACATTGTTTTGAATGATTCCTATAGTATTACATCTGTTGTTAAAAAAGAAATAAATCTCAAACGAGGCAGGTTAATCAAAAAAGAGGATGTAGAATGGCTAACACAAAAAATAATAAAATCTGTAGAAACAAATAATCCAAATTACACCATAACCAATACAAAATTAGTAAATAAATATATAGATGGACTTGTCTTCCCTTTTGAGGACATCGCAAACCAGCACGCAAAAAAAAACATGGGTATAGAAATATCTTTTGTATTATCCCTTAAGTCTTACATAAAAAGTATTCAAAACACGATGCACTCTGCAAAACTTGATTTAGATTATATAATTCCGTCTTATGTAGCAATGGGGTTTTTTTTATCTGATGAACAAAAAGAAACAAAAACTTGTGTCATAGACGTGGGAGCACAAACTACCACTGTAGCGATTTTTCAAAAAGGAGTTTTAGAAAAAGGAAAAACTTTTAATACAGGAGGAACAGATATAAAAGAAAGTGTCTCTAGAATACTTGGAATCGATTTGCAGAAGGCAGAAGAAAGGAAAAAATCTGAAACGCAAATAGAAAGAAGTCGTGAAATAGAAAAAATTGTCACATTGGAACTAAAAAAGATAGCTACCAACATACAGAAGTATTTAAAACAAAAGGAGTTGGACAAAGAAATTTCTGGTGGCATAGTTTTAAGTGGAGGTGTGTCCTGCGACCAAAGTATGCAAGATGCTTTTAAGAGTGTGTTCAAGCTTCCTATATACAAAGTAAATATAAAAATATCAGATAATAAGACAAAAACAGATCGCAGTTGGGCTCTGTTGCAGGGAGGGGTATCTTGTATAACAGACGAAATCATAAACAACACATACAAGAACACTGCTAAATCCAAAATATACAAATGGATAAAGTCATTTTTTAAACATAATGGGAACAAAATCACTAGCTAAAGTATGTTATTATAAAATAAAATGAAAAAAGTAAAAGTAGAACAGGAGGTATTTGCAAGAATAAGAGTTATTGGTGTCGGTGGATCTGGTAAAAATGCTATAAACCACATGATAAAGAAAAACATTAAAAATGTTGAATTTATAGTAGCAAATACAGATGCCCAAGATATAAAGAGTTCAAAAGCAAACCACAAATTGCACATAGGAAGCACCCTAACCAGAGGACTCGGTACCGGTATGGATGCAAACCTTGGAAAAGAGGCAGCAAACATATCAAAAAAAGAGATAGAGGAAGTGGTCAAAGGATCCGATATGTTGTTTATAACCTGTGGTATGGGCGGAGGAACTGGGACTGGAGCCTCCCCTGTAATAGCGGGTATAGCCAAAGACTTGGGAGTGTTGACAGTTGCTGTTGTAACACTTCCATTTGATTTTGAAGGTGCCAAAAGAATGGAGCTTGCAAAATCTGGAATAGAAAATTTAAGAAAAAATGTTGATGCGATTTTAATTATACCAAATGATAATATTTTAAAAGTCTCTGATAATGACACGTCAATGGGTGATGCCTTTGCTCTAAGCGACGATATCTTGGCACAATCTGTAAAAGGTATAACAGATATCATACTCTCCTCTGGAACAATCAATGTAGATTTTGCTGATGTCAGGACAATAATACAAAATGCTGGAGATCTTATAATGGGTGTTGGTTGTGCTTCTGGAAGTGATGCTCCTATCAAGGCTGTGTCTAATGCAATAGATACAAAGATGTTAGATTTATCTATAAAAGGTGCTCACCGTGTTTTATTTTCAATAGCTTGTAATAACAAAAACGCAATAACAATGCAAAATGTGAAAACAATAGCAGATAAAATAACAGAAACAGTAGATCCTGATGCAAGGATTATTTTTGGTACTTTTATAGATTCATCACTAAAGTCAACTGAGGTAAAAGTAACCGTTGTTGCTGGGTCTTTTGGAAATACAGATAGAAATTTGGAAGATTTGCCTAAAATAAACAGATATGAATCAAGCCAAATTAGTATAGACGATGGCGATGATGTCATATCTATAAGTGACAAAATGAACGATGATGAAGATGACGAGGTTTTTAGAAATTAATATTTTAAAATGTACGATTTAATTATTATTGGCGGAGGTCCAGCTGGTGTTTCTGCTTGCGTGTACGCTGCTCGAAAAAAGCTTAACACATTGGTTATTGCATCTGAAATTGGCGGACAAAGCACAGTTTCTGCTGGTATAGAAAATTGGATTGGTACACCTATAATATCTGGATTTGATCTTGCAAAAAATTTTGAAAAACATATCAAACTATATGAAAACAAAGGACTTGATATAAAAAAAGAAACAGTCACAGAAATAAAAGATGAAAATGATTTTATAACAATAAAAACAAAAAATAGTTCATACAAAAGCAAAGCACTTATGTACTGCGCAGGTTCTTCAAGGAGAAAAATACAAGCACAAGGTGCCAAAGATTTCGAACACAAAGGTATAACATATTGTGCAACTTGTGATGGACCTGTTTTTACTGATATGGACATAGCGGTTGTTGGGGGTGGTAATGCTGGCTTTGAAACAGCGTTACAATTAGCAGAGTACACAAAGAGCGTAACTTTATTAAACAGAAGTCCTTCTTATAATGCAGATCAAATAACTGTGAAGAAGGCATTTGAGAATAAAAAAATTAGCGGAATACTCAATGCCGAAATAACTGAATTTTTTGGAGATGGATTACTGGAGGGGCTTAAATACAAAGACGATACAAAAAAAGAGCATACATTGAAAATAAATGGTGCTTTTATAGAAATAGGGTTGATACCAGAAACAAACCTCATAAAAAATTTAGCAGAAACAAACCAAATGGGAAAAATTATTGTAGACCCAAAAACTCAAAAAACATCAAACAACCGTATTTGGTCAGCTGGTGACTGCACAGACGGACTGTATCATCAAAACAATATAGCATCTGGAGATGCTGTAAAAGCGCTCGAAAACCTCTTCATTTCAATAAAAAAAGAAGATATATAGGTTTATTTAGCAAGATCTGGGATTTCTCCAGATGCAAAAGCATATGCTATATCATCAGCTCTTTCATTTGAGTGCACACCAACATGTGCTTCCACGTATTTAAACAAAACAGTGTTTCCCAAACTGATTATTTTTCTTTTTTTTTGAAGTATTTCTTTATACAAATCTGTATTTTTTATAGGCTTTCTGTTTGACCCCTTCCAATCTCTTTTTTCCCAATTATATATCCATTCATTTATTGCTTGTACACACTGCCCTTTTGAATCTGAAAAAATTATCACTTCATTATTTTTTATTTTGTTTTCTATACAAAAAGAAAATGCATTTGAAACTGCAGTTAACTCCATTTGATTATTTGTAGCACACTCAAAAGAGCCTCCAAGCTCTATACTTTTGTCATTAAAAAAAATAACGCACCCCCATCCGGCTGGACCAGGATTGCCGCGAGAAGATCCATCTGTGTAAATTTCAATCATAATAATATATTATATATGATATTCGCCTACGCTTGTTCTATTAATCGAGTAAGTACACATAGGTATTTTCAGCTTGTTTGATATTTCATTTACCACTGACCTAACATATACACCGCTTGCGCAAAACATTTTAGCTTTTACTACTAAAAAAGTGTTCTCTTTTGAATTATCTGCAAAAGAATTCCAGTTATTTTTAATTTCTGTATTTCTAAAATCCCCATCAACTGTGTTAAGTATTTTTTCAACTCTCTCTATAATTTTTGTTTTGCTAACCAGTGATTCTCCAATATATTCATTTTTGAATATATTCATTTGTCTTGTTGGTATATCTTTTTTTAATAAATTTTTTAAAGAAAAAAGTTTTTTACCTCTAAGTGTTTTACCTGAGTATTTTGGATATGGAAACACAAAATCTCCGACAAAGTCGTTAATAATGTCTCTCATACTATTTCCGTCCGGTTTTCTGCAGAAGTCTGTTTTTGTGATTTTCCCTAATAAGTCATAAGTATCAGTAGATATTCCACATAATATCTCATATTCATACTCTTTTGTTAATGATAAATATTTTTGTTTGTCTAAAATCTCGGATTTTTTATCCAAAAAAATCATCAGCCCAACAGCAGCTGGATCAAGTCGTCCGGCATATGTAACTCTGTCATTTTTTGTGTAGATACCAGTCTCTCTCAATCTATTTAAACATTGTAATGGTGTCTCCCCTAAAAATTTGTTTGCTAGCTGCATTTCTGATGATTTTTTTATAAAACATTTCTAGTTAAGGACAAATAAATTAATAAAATTTAATTTACTAATTATTATGCCTTTAGTATTTACTTCTTTTTGTTTCTCGTTTTTTATAACCCCTCTTCTTTGTTGTTCTTCGTTCCCCGTTTTTTATCGCTTCTGCTTTTTTTTGGAAATCTTCTTCTGAATACTTGCCTTCGAGTTGTGTCCCAACTACAGCAGCTGTAAATGCAGCATAATCATTATTTTCAAATGCCTTTTTTATAGCAGCCTGTACTTCTCTTGAGACAGCAGAAGAACCTTTCTTTTGTTTCTTCCCTTTTTTGTTTTTTGGTTTTATTTGGATCTCTTTTAATATAGCTCGAGCAGCTTCTTTATCTCCAGCTTTTGCAAGATTTTTTGCCTCTACAAATTTAGCAAAAGTAGCTTCATCAGTTATTTTTGCCGCATAGTGTGTTCCCTCAGCACTAGCTTGGAATGCTGCGTAATCATTGTTTTCTACAGCAGATCTTATTCCATCTTTTTTTGCCCTCTTCTCTACTAATTTTGCAAATCGCTCCTCATCAACTTTTCCTTCATATTTTGTTCCAACTACTGCATTTGTAAATGCTTCGTAGTCATTGTTTGTAATCGCAGCTGCCACCGCATCTTTTTTTGCAGTTTTTTCTACAATTTTAGCAAACTTTTCTTCATCAATTCTTCCTTCAAGTCTTGTTCCAGCTATAGCTGTTGTAAAAGCAGTATAGTCATTTGCCGCAATTGCATCTTTTGCATCTTGTGCAAATGGTGCACCACCCTTTGCATATGCAGCGGAAACAGAAAATGATACAAGCAATGCCGCAGTAACAAAAATTGCATATATCTTAGTTTTTTCACTTATTTTTATCATATTTATATTATATTTTTACTAATATAGCTATTATATCACAATGTGAATTTATGCTGTTATAATGTAATTACAAACTAATAAAAAATTATGGAAGAAAATTCAAATAATACAGACCAAGTAAATATTAAAAAAAACTGTAATAAATGTCATATATTAATAGCCACAGCGGTCATTGCTCTAATAATTGTGGTCGTGTTTTTTTCACACAAATACATTGATAATGATTACTACGGAGACTATTCTAAAGGAAAAGAATTCGAAAATACTATAGACGAAATAATATATCCTGGAATTACCGAAGAAGAATATGAGCTTGAAGCCTTTTTGGACGAAGATCTTGATGAATTAATTGAGGGATTGGAAGACGAAGACTTTGATTTCTAGTCTGCTTACCTAAAACGGTTTAAAAATTTTTTCCTTTTCTTCTCCTCAACCCTTTCTATTGCATATCGTAATGTTGTCCTTGGTATCTGCGCATAGTTTTTATTAATAAAATCTAATAGAGTTTTATTATCTTTTTTATACACCTCTCGCAACATCCATCCAACAGCTTTGTGCATCAAGTCTTCTTTATCTTTTAAAAGTTTTTTTGATATTCGTAGAATCATTTTGAAATCTCCATCTTTGATTTGAGGGAAACAAGCAAGTGCTGCAATCCTTCGGTTCCACATCACACTAGAGTTAGCAAGTTTTTCTATCTTTTTTTGTTCGGGTTTGTTTCTTTTGATATACTCTCCAACAATATTTGGTGTCGTAACATCTACTAGATCCCAGTTGTTTATATATTTTTTATATTTTAGGTACATACTGTAAATCGACTTTTTGTTTTTTTCATCCGATTTTTGATACCTGTATACCAATATAATCAATCCACACATTCGATATTCATGATATTTTGAAGTTATCAGCTTTATTAAATCTGTCTTTTTTAAATCAATAAACTTTTTTGCTATTTCTCTTATATCGGGCATAGAAATCCCAACAAACACATCTCCAAACCCATATTGTCCTTTTTTAGTTTTAAAGTAGTATTCGTTTTTTTTCTTTTTTGATTTTGAGTGTTTTTTGTTTAGCTCTGTAAAAATATTTAAATTATTTTGTTTCATAGGTTTTTATTATATATCAATATCTATTTTTTTAGTTTTTATTAAAGGTGAAAAATCAAAGTGCCACCATTCCAATTTGTTTTGTAAAAACCCGTGTTTTTTCATTACACTGGATAACAAGTTTCTATTTGAAATCTTCTCTTTTGCAAGGTTGGTAAATTTGGTGTTTGCCTTTTCTGAAAAGTCATCGAAATCCGTTGGCATTTTGAGCTCCTTGCCTTTTTTATCACACAGGCTCACATCCACTGATACACCCTTTGAATGATTGGAGTTTTTTGCTACATACTTTGTATCAGAAAATTTAGAAAACAAAATTTTCTGGACCCTGTGCGGTCTGTAACCATCCCAAATAATAAGTGACAAGTTTTGTTTTTCTAACTCTTTTTGAACCT
>JABABE010000040.1 GCA_014238395.1 Candidatus Kaiserbacteria bacterium | reverse complement strand
AATTTCCAGAATTGCAAAAACTTTAAAGAAAAATGGTTATAGCGCGTATCTGGTTGGCGGATGTGTCCGTGATTTACTTATTAATTCTGATCCAAAGGATTGGGATTTTACTACAGATGCAGGTCCAGAAGAAATAGAGAAATGTTTTGAAAACACTTTTATTAACAACCCTTATGGAACAGTAACTGTAGTGAACCAGAACGAGAAGAGATCACTACAAGGGGTTGAGATAACACCATATAGAAGCGAAGGAGAATATTTAGATGGAAGGAGACCAGAGTCTGTTGAGTTTGTAAAAACATTAAAGGAAGATTTGTCTCGCCGTGACTTTACTATAAATGCAATAGCAATAGATCCAGAAGATTTTTCTATCACTGATCCTTTTGAAGGTTTAAGTGATATGTCAAAAAGCACCCTGGTCACAGTAGGAAATCCAGAAAAAAGATTTAATGAAGATTATCTACGGATGCTTCGAGCTGTTAGACTGAGCTGTGTTTTAAATTTTTCGATTGAGGAAGAAACTAAAAAAGCGATACTAAAAAATGCAGAGAAAATAAAAAATATTTCTTCAGAGAGGATTAGAGATGAGCTTATAAAAATTTGTAATTCAGACAAACCATCAAATGGCTTTTTAAAATTAAAAGAGACAGAATTACTTGCACACATATTACCAGAAATTGACACTGCTTGTGGAGTAGAGCAAAACGGCTCTCATAAGTACGATGTATTTACTCACTTACTTTATGCTCTCGACTACACAGCAGAAAAAAAACTTTCCCTAGAGCTCAGACTAGCAGCCCTGCTACACGACATAGGTAAACCAAAAACACGATTTTTTTCTAAAGCAAAAAATGACTACACTTTTTATTCACACGAAGTGGTTGGTGCAAAGATATCAAAAAAGATTCTTGAACGACTGAAATTCTCAAGACAGTTTATAGATAAAGTAACTCTCTTTGTGAGGTGGCATATGTTTTTTTCTGACACAGAGCAGATAACTCTGTCTGCAGTTCGCCGCATGATAGCAAGAGTTGGCAAAGAAAACATACAAGATTTACTTGAGCTTAGGGTTGCAGACAGGATGGGGATGGGCAGACCCAAAGAAAACCCATATAGGCTGAGAAAATATAGATCACTGGTGGAAGAGGTTTTAAGGGAAAATATCACACCAGGAAAATTAGCTATAGACGGTTCCTTAATAATGAAAGAAAGTGGCGAAAAGCCTGGTCCTCGTATAGGTCATATACAGCACGCACTTCTCGCAGAAACACTACAAGACCCAAAGAAAAATACAGAAGAATATCTGTTAAAAACAGCAAAAGAGCTTTCTGCTATGCCAGACGAAAAACTTAGAAAAATAGGAGAAAAGGGGAGGTTAAGGATGCATGAAGAAGAAAGCACAGAAATAGAGAAAATCAGGAAAAGTCACGGTGTCAAATAATATTTTTTAAAAACTATTTTATAGTGATCATCACAGGGCAATGGTCGGATCCCATTACTTTATCTAGTATTTCTACAGAAGAAACTTTTTTTATGTTTTTTTCTGATACAAAAAAATAATCAAGTCTCCATCCACGGTTTATCTCTCTTGGTTTTTTGCCTTTTGGTAGTGAAAAATCAAAGTTGTCCCAATATGTATAAGAATCTTTTTTATCTGGATAAAAATGGCGAAATACATCTATAAATTTATTTTTGCGGAAAACTTCAAACTCTTTTCTTATATCTTCCCTAAAACATACATTGTTTAAATGCCTCTCTGGTTGTGCCAGATCTATCTCCTTTTCTGCACAGTTAAAGTCCCCACCAAGTATCACTGTTTTTTTATTTTTCTCCAAAGTTTTTATGTGTGCAGTGAGAAGTTTATAAAATTT
>JABABE010000039.1 GCA_014238395.1 Candidatus Kaiserbacteria bacterium | reverse complement strand
AAAGGACAGATTCAAAGTGAGAAAATGCCCTACGAATTCAAAGTTTGTAAACAAAGAAGTCTTTGTTGATAAACAAACTCCAATGTTAGTAAACAAACTCCAATGTTAGTAAACAAACAAATCAAAACAATAAGCCAGTCAGCCAGCCAGCCCCTATATAAGCAAGTGCACTAACCTGATCTAAATAGTCTTAACGACTCCTCGGTACTGGTAACATCCCTCCTGGTGTAGTCTTTACAGCACTCCAGTGATATTATACCTTGTAAATCCAAGTTTGAAAGTGAGATGTTGAAATCGGAAAACCTCAGGGTAGGTTCCTCCAAGGTGCTTGCGCCGAATGCTTGAGGACTACCTAACTTATAGTGAGATTGAAAGACATCCACTATAGCTCCTTCCGCCTTTTTACCTGAACGCCCGACGGGACGGTTTCTTGAGCGGAGGTTGAGCCACACATTGTTGTACGCACTTTGGAAAGTGGAATTTCTTCTGCGGTTTGGCCTGATCACAGTGACGGCCTCAACGCAAAAATTCTAGTACACAATGACGGTCAATATACAAGGTCATTCCGCAGCTTCCTCAAAATCCACAGGTGAGAGGATGCTTGCGGATGACTATATTGAACCTAAAATAAAAATGTCTTCAACATTTCATAATGAACTTGGATTATAAAATCACTTGTGTGCTCTTTGTTTAACCACACCGAACTTTTCAACCTTAGTTGAGAATTAAATTCCAACTTATACAAGGCGAACCGCTGCCCAAATTTTTATAAACTTAGTCGAGAATTAAATTCCAACTTATACAAGGCGAACTGCTGCCCAAATTTGTAAAAAAATTTAAAATAAAAAGATAAGGCAAATCGCTGCAATAAAAAAAAGTAAATGTAACGTAAACTTTTCATGTTTTAAAATTTTTGTTTGCAAATTTGATTGAATTAACGTAATCTTCTATTCATAAATAATAGCACTAGTTTGGATGAACAAAGATTTCCTAGTTGGATTGGATATAACTTAATCCTAAATACAATACCAAGTTTAATTTACTACAATATAACTTGGTTAAATTTCAAGGAAAGCTTTTAGAAGGCACTCATATTTAATAAATATTTTATATTTACAGGTGTATTATCAAACTCTTTAAAAACAGAGATAGAAAATATACATAAATGAGCCTCTAATACTTTGATCAAATGTAAGAAACTCAAAGATAGTATGCTTTAATTTGAACATATTGATACATACAGAACTATTCTCAGCTGCTTTATGTAGAAGTTGATAATGGTACTGTTTATTAATACAACCTTTATACATTAATTATAGAAAACTAACCAAAGTATTCTTTAATTATCATATTGTATTTATATGTCAACCTCTCTATTCTCAGGACTTGTACAGCAATGCCTGATAATAAAAAGGGATAACCACCTGTTGTTGTAAATATTCAAACTCTTACTAACAGAGATAGAGAATATACATACAGGAGTCACTTATACTTTTATATACCTATCAAAGGTAAGAGAACTCAGAGAGTATTCTTTAATTTGAACATATTTATACATACACATCTATTCTCAGGTTCTTTATTTAGAACTTGATAATGGTCATGTTTATTTATACAACCTTCATATATTAATTTAGAAAACTAACCATTGTTTTCTTTAATTATCATGATATAGTATTGTGTATTTATATGTGTATTTATATATCAACCTTTCTATTCCCAGAATTTGTACAGCATTACTGGGTAATAGAAAGGGGTAATAACCTGTTGATGTATATTATCAAACTCTTTAATAAGCAAAGATAGTGAATATACATAAAGGAGCCACAGATACTTATGTATATCAAAGGTATGAAAACTCAAAGAGAATATTATTTAATTTGAGCGTATGCATTCATACACGTCTATTATCAGGTTCGGTATTAAAACTGGATAATGGTAATGTTTATTAATTTAACCTTGATTCATAATTTTAGAAAACTAATCATAGTATTCTTTAATTATCAGGTTATATGATATATTTGTATACGGTATATATTATTTATATATCTATCTCTCTATTCCCAGATCCTGTACAACAGCACCTGCTAATAGATAGGTTATTAAACCTGTTACTCTCTGATTTAATTTCAGATACTTGCATATTGACTTGGAATTTAGCGTGAAGATAAAACTCAAATGGGGTTCCCTTTCCTGCCGCTTCCATAGTAAAGTAGATTATAAAGTGATCTTTTTACCTTTTTATAAATGCATCTTACATTTGGGAAAAAAGGATGCTCTTCAATTAAAAGACCTACATTTTGTTCTATAAATTAAATTTCGTGATTTAATTAATAAAATTTGTTAAATTATGCGATTATGACTTTTGAAAGTTGACTAACCATAATGGATAATTTTTATCGTAATCAATGTAAAGTTAGATTAAAACCTTCAAGTTTATTTCTAAATCAATTTTACTAATCTACTCCCACTATGCATTCTTGGTCATATTATGGAGGAAATCCTTAATGAAATTGAGGTCAAGAATTTTAGATTTCTATAATTTAAATAAAATTTGACTATATACTTTTGACCTGAACATAACTGTCAATGACAGTTTTCATTTACACCATATTCTTAAATATATATGAATAATGAATAGATAATTTATGATTATAAAATCTTTTCTGAGCCTAAAATGAATAAATTAATTTGAGACATAAAATTAATATTAAAATGTTTTACATATTATCCATATTGGGGAAAAGATTTGAAACGGTCTTCTTTTAGAACTGAAGTTCTTGTTTCAGACTTTGTAATGAGTATTTATAGATAGAAACTATCATAGATTTATTATACTCAACCTTTGTTCTATCATTATTATATTCTATAAAGTCTTTATAATACTTTAGTCTTTTGTACCCTTAATAGAGGACATCTATATTGGGTTCTAGAATTGGTACTCTTAATTTCCAAATGATCCCTAATTCTTCAATTAGGGTAATCTTAGGGAAATAGGACCTTTACTTGTTGGCTGACATTAAGTTTGATAATGATGGTTATTTGAAAACACGTACTCAGATTCTCCATTAGAGAAAATAGAGCTTTAGAGTTGTCTATTGAAACCTCAGTTCACTTTTGCAGACTTGTTCATAATTACAGATGAGATAGATAATCTGTAAGATTCAAACTTTATCTTTATTTTTATTATCTCAATAATTAAAATAGTTTTTCAAATATACTTACCTATCAAAACTCCATATTAAGTAAGATCTTCTTCATTTACAATTAAAATTGGTCTTACATTATTCGGTATGGTACCGTAATCTACTTAAATATAATGAATTCTTATTATAATATTCCATAGGGATGATAATCTCTTGGTCCATTCAGATATAAGCAATTTCATAAAAATTCTTTTAACCAATGAATTATATTCTTGTAAACAGATATGATATACATAGTATATTACCTTATTATCTTCTATAATAATCTATTTTCAGATACTTATAGAAGATAGGACAGATAGAGACTTCATCTAGATATATTGGATATCTGTTGTTAGCTAACTGAATGTGTCCATTTTTCCTAAAACAGGTAGTACCCTGGAGAGTTACTTATCTGTTTTTATTTTACAACACTTTGGTAAATAAAATATTAGAAGTCAGTTAGTTCAGGGTTTATCCTAGATAGCGGATAGCTATATAAACAAGCATCATATTCTTTAGGTTGCCAGTTGTTAATTGTTCTACAACTATACAGATGTATATGTAAGATGTACTATATGATTCAAATCATTTAGAGATTTCATTTACTATGTCTCTACAATTTGAAGGAAGAAAGGATGCTAGAAGCTAGGCTTTAAGGTCTGTTTAAGGTCTGTTTATGATAACGGTATAAGTTTAATAGATATAATCAGATACTCTGTTCTATATGCTTATTTAGTTAAGAGAACGGCAGAAGAGTTAGGTTTATATATTCCTAAATCCTGATTATGTTAATTTATACGCATATAAATTTACTAGAAATTAATTATCTTTTCTATGCATCCGGAACCCATAGATGATAGAGATATGATTATAGAGGAATAATTATCTCCTAATTTATATTATCTATGGCAGCAAAACCTGCGAATAATATCATCACGCGTGTTTATTAACATATATATTTACATCGACAAGGTTCTACTCCGGTGTAAACTCTATTCTGCCATATCCTTTGGTATAGTTACCTACCTATCTTAATTCCTTTCATCAATTTTTAAGGATTACAGATTGATGCTTGAATATATAACATACATAGAACCCTGGGTTTTGGGTGGCTCATATATTAGAGTGGAGTTGATTGTTCATGAGATCTATTTACTAAATTATCCATATAGCTTTACATAGCTATTCAATTATTGTAACCTGAGTAATGTAAAACTTTTAACTTAGATGATAGGAATCCTTAAGAGGTATGAATTCCATACTTCAGATTTATGTTGGTAAACTTATATTATATTTCTACATAAGTCATATAAGTTTTTTACTTCTACTGCACAATGTGCAATGTAGATTTTATACCATTAGTATTGGTTGACTAAGTAAAGGAATATCAATTTTCAATCTCAGTAAGAAGCTTGATGCAATATAGCTTTAGCTAATCCTCTCTAATTATTGAGCTACCTCCGGGATAGGTTATGTAGTTATATGAAATCTTCTTGTCTTATATTGAGATCACTATAACTTACTAAACTCTGTTACTCACAGATCCGGGTCAAACTGATTTAGAATAGAAGTATACACCATTAGCGTTATACTCCTCATCTAATTAAGATAGATACCTTTATCTATTTATAAACGTATCATGTTAGGTTAGATGATACTTACTCATATATATTATTATAGATAGGAAGTTTATCATACACTAACCCAGATGTACTGACCAATTACCCTGATTACAGAAGAGCCTGTTTGCCTCATCTATTACAGATATACCAGTGAAGGAGAATCTGTTTTTACAGATTATATTCTTCACTTATATCTCCATTCACCACCTCACCTGGAAGAGGAGAGGTCATCATTCAGATATTACAAAGAGGTAACAGTGAGTACAGAAAACTTATTAATTTACGATTAGCTATCCCTTAATTAAGCTTAATTAATAGATATTCTATATGTTAGATCTTCGGATTTAAATGTTAATTATCTTTATCTTAGATATTTATTAGGGATGTATCACTTTATCTACAGGAGAGTCAGACATCCCTCACCTTATTGATGATTCAAGAGTATCTTTAAATGACCAACCCTTAGATGTCTCCTTGTTTACTCCGTTACTAACAGAGTTAGAGTAAAGTTAGGAGTTGGACAACTTCCAGATTTACTCGGATACTTAGCGTTTATTCATTTCAATCGTACTATTGAGGCATCATACAGGTAGTTAGATTGGTACTATGGTACCTCCTACTTCTACTCTTTGGCGTTCAACAATCTTTTAGCTAGTGAACACTAGGATCTTTATATATGAATAACATAATTACCTGATTATTTATAATTTTCTCTCTTACTTACACAGGATAGTGTATAATTTTATTCGAGAGTTCTTATATGAGACCTATGTTTACAGTGGTATTTATCTAGTTTAAATTAACTACATTAAACTTGATATTAGTGAAAGGTGTTTCATATCCTGTTAGAGGATTATTAACCCTCATTGAATAGAGTGCAGAATTACTTCATTCTATCAGGGAACGGTATAACTCAATAATATACATCCGTATTATTTCTATTTTCACATAGGTTGTACCTATTTATTGTCTCTTGTAGCTTCTATTATTTAGAGACGGGTTTCACTATTCTTCCAGATTACTACTCTCTTTAAGATAGTTAATTCTTTCTAACTGGATAATAAGAGTCTTTTGCACTAGCAGGTGCTTCATACATTCTTTATGAACCCTAATACGTTCCCTTCTTTTCCCTTGGATGTGAACGGTTGTGTATCTATACTTGTGATCCTTTGGAACATTGATTTATTTTAATTTAAATGTTCCACTGTTACTGGTCAGATCCAGTACTCCTTGAATCCAGATCTTCTTATATCCAGGTTAGACCTCTTATTTGGTGTTCCCCTCTCTTCTTTCAGTTCAGTTCCGAACTTACTAAGGGCAATACAAGAGACTAACTTATATATATTCACTTATATGTGAACTTACTACTTTAGCAGGTTACTGTAGATACCTGTATATCTTGTAGGTTGAGTTCCTCATCCTACTCCACCTTCAAGCGGTACATGAGCTCACCTAAGTTGAAGGTTTTACTGGGATTCACCTTGTGCTAATTATTATGGCAAGGTGTTTTATAGCTTCGCTTAGCTATATTACTTTCCCAGGTTTCGCACTTTCAGTGTTTATTCTGATTGATTGTGGTGCACTTCCCCAGGGGATGTCCTCACCCGCCCTGGTTGGTGGGGATATCTTATGCTACCGACAGAGGTACTCTGCGGAATAGCATTACTGATATTAGTAGAATGGGCCAATGACCCATATATCAGTAATGTATAATGGAGCAGAGTACCTCTGTCGGTAGCATAAGACTCGTCTCGGTGGTTAACAGCCCTTTCCCAGGGAACATCATAGTCGTTCCCAAACACTATTAGAATTAGACACTGTCTCTGCTCATCATGCAATGATCCGGAGCCTCTTATAGTCATAATCTTAGCATCTCTGCCAATTATACTAAGAGGGTCCTTGTTTTTTTTTTTTTTTTTTTTTTTTTTTTTTTTTTTTTTTTTTTTTTTTTTTTTTTTTTTTTTTTTTTTTTTTTTTTTTTTTTTTTTTTTTTTTTTTTTTTTTTTTTTTTTTT
>JABABE010000038.1 GCA_014238395.1 Candidatus Kaiserbacteria bacterium | reverse complement strand
TATGTTCACTATTCGAACTATGCTTGCAGGCACGTTTCCTGCCAGATCAGCTGGGGCATGATATTCTATAAAGTATGATCCAACTGTGTCTGTGTTTATGTTGCTTGCGTTGGATGATACTGTACCGTTGTATTTTGGATCCTCATCTGTAATGGTAGCTCCAGCATCAGTGTATGTATCATAGCGTTCTATGGTAGTGTTTGCATTGCCGTTGAGTGTTATGACTGGCTTTGCTGTATCGATAAAGACGTTATTGAATGCGATGTCTGCTTCTGTCACGGTCAGTCTGTTGCCTGAAGAATCATGTACGGTTACTGAGAAACTTGCATTGCCCGAATCGCCGGCAAGTATTGTGGTCTGGAACATTACAGTAGTAATAGAGATGCTGGTCATCACTGTTCTGTTCAGGATTGTAGCTGAGGCGTTTGAGAGTCGCGAATCCGTTGTGAGTGAAAACGTTATTGTGTCACCTTGTTTTGCACGAGTCGAATCTGTGTTGGTGGTTTGTAATATTAGACTTCTCGGTGATGGTGGTGTTGTATCGACTACGTTCACTGTTCGAACTATGCTTGCAGGCACGTTTCCTGCCAGATCAGCTGGGGCATTATATTCTACAAGGTATGATCTAACTATGTATGTTCTTATGTCGTTTGCGTTGGATGATACTGTACCGTTGTATTTTGGATCATTATCTGTAATGGTAGCTCCAGCATCAATGTATGTATCAGGGCGTTCTATGGTAATGTTTGCATTGCCGTTGAGTGTTATGACTGGCTTTGCTGTATCGATAAAGACATTGATGTCTGTCAGGTTTAGCTCAGAGACGGTCAGAGAAGCTGACGCACTAGAGGTTGTAATACTAAACGTAGAATTACCGTTTGTATCGTTTTCGTATACGATGAGGCTTGTAGTCAGTAGGGTATCATTTATGACTGACATGGTAGTACGGTTCAATACGGTCGTGTTGGCATCCAATATGGGTTCATTTACTTGCATCGATACCATAAGAGTGTCTCCAGTTTTTGCATGTGTGGGGTTTGAACCACTTGAGGTGATGTTTAGTGATGATATCCCATATATGGTAATAGCGTCTGCATCGTAAATTCTTATATCATCCAATTCCATGCGTTCGCTTGGACTACTTGAAATTGCATCAAATCTCAACTTGAATTGTGTGCTTGTAGAATATGGACTCAGATCATACTCTTGTTTGTGCCAAAGTTCGTCAG
>JABABE010000037.1 GCA_014238395.1 Candidatus Kaiserbacteria bacterium | reverse complement strand
TGCCAAATTATAATATTTCAATGCATTTGTATAATCATCCAACGCAGTATATGAATTTCCAATTCCAATATGAGATAATACATTATTTGGATTTAATTTTATAATAATTTTATGGTATTTAATGGATTCTTCAAAATTACCTAGCATAAATAATTCATGAGCTAGCAGAGCATATGCTTCAACATAATTAGGTTTTAATTTTATGGCTTTTTTATAATATGTAATTGATTCTTGGGATTTTTTTTGCATAGATAATGCCAATCCCATAAAAACATGTGCAAATAAATTATCAGGTTCAAGTTTAATTGCATTTTTAGAACATTGTATAGCATTTACCGGATCATTTAATTTGAGATGAGTTTGTCCTTTTGCAGTATAAAGTAAAGCTGTTTTTAGACCAACATTCATAGCTTTTTCATAACAAAGTAGTGCATCATTAAATTTATTCAATTGTTTTAATGCTCGACTTTTTCCCATATACGCATGTATTATTTTTGGGTTTAATTTTATAGCTGCATCATAGTATTCTATTGCTTGTAATGGTTCATTCATTGCCAACAATGTGGCACCTTGATGTATGTAAGAGTATACATGGGTTGATTCTATTCCTATGGCTGTTCTAAAACAATCAAATGCGCTTTTATAATTTCCTAATTCGAATAATGCATTTCCTTTATGCATATGAGATAATATATGATCAGGTTGTAATTTCATAGCCAAGTCATAACATTTTATTACTTTAGTATATTTTTTATTTTCATAATATTCATCCCCAGTACTTAGACATTGTTGATAATCATTTTTTGTTTTCAAATCGTTTAATATGACATCGATATTATCATGTGGCATATTTTCGTATTTATTCTGTAAAATTCTTTTATCATTTTCAGACATATTTTCAAATGATGTAATTTCTGAAATCATGGAACTATCTGCTGCATTATTAATAATCTCATCATAATCTGTAACACAATATTGCGATACAATTGATTCGGATGCGCTAGTAGAATATTTTTCTGCGTTAATTATGTATGATCTTAAATCACTCTTAAATTTATCATATAATGAATTTTTCAGATCTATTCCAAGTATTCTAATATCGCGTATGTCAAACGGAAATTCTTTATCGATGTCAGAAGTAACTAGTATAACCGGCTTTTCTTTTGTATGTCTGATTCCTAATTCATACATTACATTAGGGTTATAGCCGGAAATATCTGCGATTACTATATCTGATTCAATTAAATGTCGTATCATTATTTTTGTTATTAAATCCGGAGAAGATATTTTGTCGGATCTTGTAACACAGTATTTTAATTCTTCAAGTACAGGTTGAAATATTTCATCATACATCTTGTCTGATCTTTTTCTTATTTTTGAATTTTGTTTATCTAATGGAGATATGATAAAACAGGTTTTCAACGGAGATCATCAAATATGGTCTATACTCGGAGTTTCCAATTCTGAACCCTCATCCCATTGATCTAATCTTTTCTTAATGGCCATTATGTGGATAAGTGATCTGAATAGGGATACATTCGATGTATCTATATGAAATCCATTCATTTTACCATTAAAGTCAGGAATAGCATATTTTTTTAATAGTTT
>JABABE010000036.1 GCA_014238395.1 Candidatus Kaiserbacteria bacterium | reverse complement strand
CACTATACCTAAAAGTGAAAATGAGATAATTTCTACCATATGCGCGGTGGACGGGATTTGAACCCGCGACCTCTGCCGTGACAGGGCAGCGCTCTAACCAGCTGAGCTACCACCGCAAGTGTTTTTATTATACAACACAAGACACATTATATCTACAAGAATAATATAGATATAAAAGTGGATAATATGATAAAAGGTCCAAATGGCACTTGTGTCTTTCTATCAAAGGTTTTTAGTTTTTTGTATTTTTGATAAAACATTATAGAGAGGTACACCAATGTCCCTATCCAAAAACTTCCTATAAATGCAAATGCTAATTTATATATGTCAAACCCTATAAGTCCGCCAAGAGAAAACGCCAATATAATATCACCAAATCCGATACCTCTCTTTTGTGTTATTACATATAACAAAAAAAATGCGGAAGCAAACAAAAATGGTGCCACTAACGGTAAAAAACTAAAAGTCTTTATGGACATATAAACACTATATGCAAATGAAAAATATACAAATGGAAACAAAAGAAAACTAGGAAATTCTAGTTCAGCTATATCAATAACAGCAAGTGGTATCACAAATAAAAGAGACGCCGTAAGTAAAAAGGAGTAAAGAGAGAAACCTAAGATTATAAATATTATTAAAGTTGAGAGGATGGTTAATATCTCTATAAAGATATATCTCTTACTTATCTTTTTCTTGCACCCAGTGCATTTACCCTTTTGTATTAGATATGAAAATATTGGTATAAGCTCACCTGCTTTTAATACTTTTTTACAGGAAGTACATCTCGACCGACCGGAAGCAGAAGACTTAAAGGATCTCCTGTATATCAGTACATTTATATAACTACCCAAAGTCGCAGAAAGTCCAAAAATAATTATAAATTGTAAAAACATTAATTACAGACCACATATCACGGGAAGTACCCTATTATGGGTCTCTGCTCTTTTTGTAGATGCATTTATCTCAAAACATGTGTATTCGCTATTTACTTCATTATTTCTAAATCCGATATATAAAAATATGTCAGCCGTAGTACCTTCGTTTGCTGTAACACAAATAAAATCATCTTGTGAATTTGCACCTTGTCTTTCTTCTATACTATCTCTCAAGTCCTTAATATCTGATGATCCAGATGAAGTCAAAGCACAAAAGTTGCTCCAATTTGGTCTATCTAAAATATATACAATAGCCTCTGTTTTTATAGAAGCAAGCTCGACTTTACTTGTCCCATCTTTTGCTTTTGCTTGAGAACCGCTAAAAGTCACGATCGTAACACTGGACAATATACCGATTATAGCAATCACAACAAGCAATTCAATTAATGTAAATCCTTTTAATATTTTTTTATTCACAGTGTTTTTTAGTTACTATATGCAGTATACCACATATTAAATAGCAGTTGTTATTGAATATATAGGTAGTAAAACAGAAGCAAGTAACAACCCCACAGAACCAGCAAAAACAATTATAATTGCCGGTTGAATTAAATCAATCATTGTATTTACTGCATTTGAAAATTGTTGTTGGTAGAATTTTGAAATTGTTGACATTATTTTTGCTAATTGCCCTGCTTCTTCTCCAGTCCTAACCAAAGCCGAAATATCTTGACCAATTAGTGGCTCAGCATTTAGAGCATTAGACAGAGATTGACCAGATTTTATTTTTAATGAAATCTCAGACAAAGCATCTGCAAAAACTTTGTTTCCTACAACGCCACCCATAGACTCAAATGCTTTTAACATAGTCACACCACTTGAAAGCATTATTGATAAATTATCAGTAAAACGAGCAGCATACAGTTGGCGAAATAGATTTCCTATTAATGGAGCAGTCAGTAAAAAATTATCCAAAGCATATCTACCTCCTTCTGTTCTAAAATACCACACGACAAAAACTATTCCACCTACAAACAATGCTATTATCAGATATACATTTCCGACCAAAAAATTACTTATGGAAAGGATTATTGCTGTTATTTTTGGTATTTCAGCACCAGAATCAACAAAAATAGCAGACAGTTTCGGTATAACTGTTATAAACATAACAAACATCACAACCAAAAATGTCACTGATATAAAAACAGGATAGGTTAATGCTCTTCTTGCTTTTGTTGTTATTTCATAAGATCTTTCTTTATATGCAGCTAAATACAAAAAGGACCTGGACATCGTACCAGATACTTCACCAACTTCAACTATACTTATAAAAAAATCACCAAATACATGTCTGTATTTTGCAAAAGCAAGTGATAGAGAAACACCATTTTTTATTTGATCGGAGATATCTGTTAAAATTTCTTTAAAATATTCATTTTTTGTCTGCCTCGCAACTAAAACAAAAATACGTAAAACTGGGACATCTGCCTCAAACAAAGTGGAGAGTTGTCGTAAAAAAATAACCATCTCTTTTGATTTAATTTTACGAAAAAGAACTATGTTAAATTTTTTAGATTTCTTCTCTTTAACAGAACTAACAGTTATGCCTTTGCCTTGCAACATATTTAGCAGACTATCGCGAGAAACCACCTTTAATTCTCCAGAAACTTCTTTTCCATCTTTATCTACACCTTCATATAAATAAATAGTCATATATTATAATAATCTATTAATATCTTCCAAGCTTTTGGCATAGTTTTGAGCATTTTGTAATGATATTTCATTAGATCGTACAAGGTCTGCCAAAGATCGATCTAAACTAATCATACCGCTTTCACTTGAAGTCTGTATTATCCCATCTATTGAATGTATCCTATTTTCTCTTATTAGGTTAGATATTGCTGTGTTGTTTAACATTAGTTCGTAAGCTGGTACTAGGTCACCACTATTCCCTTCTATCAATCTAATAGAAAAAACTCCTATTAAAGTTTGTGCCAGTTGTTGTCTTACTTGGTTTTGATGAATTGATGGAAAAGAATCAATAATTCTATGTATAGTCTGAGAGGCTGAGTTCGCATGTACAGTAGATATAGCTAAATGCCCAACTTCAGCAGCTGTAATAACAGATTGCATGGTATTAACACTTCTCATCTCACCTACCATAATAATATCTACATCTGCTCGTAGTGCATTATTCAATGCATCTACAAATGAATTTGAATCCCTTGGAACCTCTCTTTGTGTAATTATACTCTTATCATTTTTGAAAAGAAATTCTATCGGGTCTTCTACTGTTATTATGTGTTTTGTTTTTGTCTGGTTTATCTCTTCTATCATGGCAGCCATTGTTGTAGATTTACCGTGTCCTGTTGGACCTACTATCAAAAACAAACCTTGTGGTATGTCTATTATAGATGACAGAACTTCAGGTAATTTTAGTTCTCTTATATTTTTATCTAAGCTTGGAACTAACCTAATTGATACACCGATGCCTTTTTTTTCTACAAATACTGTGACACGTAAATTAAATTTTTTACTGTCGTGCTCATGTATATAATTAAATGATAATTCTTTTTTTTCTTTCAGATTTTTAAAATTTTCTTCAGTTGTCATTAACTTCACAAATTCAGATATATCATCTATTGTTAACTTTGGCTTTCCTGTTATTATCGACATCTTCCTTTTTATTCTCATAACAGGAGATGTATCTACAGAAAAATGTAAATCAGAACCTTTTCTGGCTATAAGATTTTCTATTAATTCTGATAATTCTTTTTTGTAATCTTTCATATTTTTTGTATTCCTTCGTCTATTTTTTTTGTGAACATATCCTCTGTAAGATCTTCGTGTGCTTTTACACTCATTTTATTCACTTCTTCAATAGGTATAATTCCTTTTAATCCTTTGACTAATGCATCTTGATACATTGTAACCATCCCATCTTTCTGTGCTTGTTCTGATATATCCAAATCATTTTTTCTTTCAAGAATAAATGTTCGCAGTGTATCATTTATAGACATAACTTCAGAAACAATTGTCCTCCCTTTTAATCCATCTGGTTTATCTTCTGTTGGTTTAGGTTTGTAGAACTGTTTTGCTGGAAAAACTTCTTTTTTGATATTTTCTGGAATTGTTTCTAATCTTTTTTCTATTTCTTTTTGCATAGCTCCAATTATAGGAATAGGCTCACCTGTTTTGTTATACAATGTTCTAACTAATCTTACAGCAATAACTAAACTAAGAGTTGGAGCAAGTAAAAAAGGGTCAACTCCAAACTCTACCATACGAGAAATTGTATTTGCTGCATTGTTTGTGTGCACAGTAGAAAATACCAAATGTCCAGTAAGTGCTGATTGAACCGCAAGTTTTGCTGTTTCTGCATCTCGTATCTCACCAACAAGTATAATGTTTGGGTCACATCGAAGTATACTCCTAAGTCCAGTTGCAAAGTTATAACCTAACTCAGATCGAATTTCTGATTGGAACATACCATCTACCCTGTACTCAACTGGATCCTCTAAGGAAACTATATTGTTTGTTTTTTTATCTAGATTATTTAATATAGAATACAAAGTTGTTGTTTTTCCAGAACCAGTTGGTCCTGTTACTAAAATAAGTCCGTAAGGAAGTTTCATTGCTTTTTTGATTTTTTCTATATCATCCTTTAAAAAGCCAGATTCGTTTAGATCTCTTATACCAACTGACTTGTCCAAAACACGCAAAACTACCTTTTCTCCCTCCGTTGTAGGAAGAGTTGCTACACGAAAATCTATTCTGTTGTTTTTAATGTTTGCTGAGAAAGATCCATCTTGAGGCCTCCTTGTTTCATCCAAACGAAGTTTTGCTAAAATTTTAACCCTTGCGATTATTGGTGCGTGGACTTTTTTAGGAAACTGAGTAACCTCTTCTAATATTCCATCTATCCTGTATCTTACGGATGATTTTCCAAGTTTGGGTTCTATGTGGATATCAGAAGCACCAATCTCTGCAGCTTTTTTTATAATAGATGAAACTACATTTATAATTGTGCTGTTTTGTTCACTGGCTCCGGAACCACTTTCGACATCAATTATCTCTTCCACATCGCTTTGCTCTTCGATATTTTCAATGTCAAATTTATTTAATGTTTCATCTACTATGTGCTGTGTGTTTTCATACTGTTTAATCAAAGAATCAAAATCTTCTTGACTAATTCTTTTGATTTCATAATCTATGTTTGAATGAACCCCAATAAATTTTAATACTTCTCTTACTTCAATATCATCTGGATTTAAAGAACCCACAGTCAACTTGCCATCCTTAAAAGAAAGAGGGACTATTTTATAATGCTTAGCAGAGTCTTTGGTAATAAAATTCAAATATTCAGGTTGAATTTTAAAATTTTTCGGCACATTAAATATATTTTCTTTCTCTTTTTCCATAATTTATAGTGTTGGTACAAAAGGATTTTTTCTCCCAGCTCTGACTTCTGGTACTATTACAGATTGTATTGAATCATTTTTTTGTCGTATAGTCTGGACGAATTCCAAATCAATGTTTGTATTTTTCAAAAGACTATCAAACTCCGCAAACAAAGGATTGTTTAATATCTCAATACTATTTGGTTCTGATGATTCACGAGTAAAAAATGACCCTACATAAAACACAATGGCAATAAAAACACCAAACTTAACAAACGCTTGGGATTTTGCAAATTTTTGTGAGTTTTTTTTCATATTAAGTGAATAACATTTTAATTTTGACAATAATTCTAACTTTTATTGAATCTTCTAATGAATTAATTTCTACAGACTCAATTACGACTAATCTGCTCCAATTGCTTAATTGCTGTATAAACTTATACAAAGTGTCCACAGATGTATCAGAAGATATTGTAACAGTTGTTTCTTTTACCCCTTCTGATATGGTTGATTGCACTCCTTGTTCACCAGATATGGAAATCAATGTGTCAGATATATGCAAGCCACTGTTCTTTGCAATTGACGCTAAATCAATTAATCCTTGTGCTAATGTGCTATCAGTAAACACGGGTAAGATATCTTTTATATATTTCAATGTTTTCTCACTGATTTGATTATGTTGATTTTTTAAATCATCTCTTCTTGCTTGTATACTCTTAGCATCTTCAATAAACTTGTTTAGTTTTTTAATATTTTCATTTTTTAATTTAATTGTCTGTATGTTTGGCGAGATAAAATAGTACATTAAAAATGATGAAACTATTATTAAACCTCCGGAAATGATTGATGAACTTTTCATATTATTTTTCTTCTTCTTTACCTATTGACCCACCTTCTATTATATTTTCTCTTGTTTGTTCAATTCCTTCTATATTTAAGATGTCACCACTCTCATCTTCTGTATAGAAAGTAGAATTATCTTTAATAAGAGCACTTGGTGAAATTTTTCCATTCATAGAAAACAATACTATTTGATTTTCACCTATTCTAACAGATGAAATCTTTTGTTCTTCTAAAACATCTACTTTCTGAAAACCTCTTAGTTGCTGCAGATAACCAGGAAGTGATTGTGTTGTTGCAAATATAGACACTGAATACAGATCGACTCCGATTCTATTTAGTGATAATTTTGTATATTGAGTTGATGGAGTGGCTAAAGAAAAAGTAGTCGTAAGAATAGGTAAAATATTTGATTGTTTTGTTTGTAATTTTTTAATCCCCTCAACTTGTTTTGAAAAATCATTTATAGATTTAATTAACTTTGGTTGAAAAACACTCTCTTTTTGTTCAAGTATTTTAGTCAATTCAACAGTCTGCTTATCAAGAAAAGTAGAAGCAGCAATGGAGACACCTGTCAGTATTATGAAAATAATTAAAATAACAGCAGATAAAAAAACAAAAATCGATGTTGGCCGATCTTCCTCTTTTGAAACTCCTAAATCTATACTTGACACAGAGTCAGTATTTGCTTTCCCTTTAAATCTAGCATTTAAAAAATTTGTAGTCCACTTCGATTTCATCTTATATTAATTATACTATTAAAAAATCAATGCCTTACTAGTATTCCAGTAATCTAAGTGCTATTCCAATAGCCACAGTAAATTCTGCACCAGACTCACGGAGTGAAGAAGACATTGCTAGAGGGTGTTTTAATGAGGAAAATGGATCGGCAAGCTCTGTCTGTGTGCGTATATATTCTCTAGACATAGAGACAAGTCCTTTCATAGTACTACCACCACCTGTAAATATTGTATTGCTTATTGTTTTTTTGTATTTTGTTTCAAAATTAGATATAACATAATTGGCTTCTGTAAAAATTTCTATCAAAACATTTTTTATTGCTTTTACTGTCTCATCTGACTCTATTCCGAGTCCTAATTCCATTTTCATTTGCTCTGCTTTTTCAAATGAAATATTTTTTTCATATGCAATTATTTCTGTAACTGTTTCACCACCTTGTTTGATAGTAAGTGATCTTAATATTACACCGTGTTCCATAACATAAAATTTTGTACTATTTGCGCCAATATCTACTATCAAAACTGGAGTCCTGTTGACAGATGTTATAGATCTCCAAGTACTTGACGTTTCACTTTCAAAAAATTTTGTGTCAACTTTTGATTCCTTTGCTATTTCTTTATATTTTTTAATTTCTTTATTATGTGTAGCTACGAACAAAACCTTTCTTTTATTTGGTTTTTCTAATTCTGTGTCTCCATATCCGCTTGATGTACTTTGATCGTCCACAATGACATCAGAGACAACAGACCAGTCCAGAGAAATTTCTTCTATTGGTATAGAAATATATTTCCTAACTTCAAATGGTATGATCTGTGCAAGTTTTTGATCAGAGACTGCTGGAACATCAATTAAATATATGAAACTAGAACGAAATGGTATTGAAAAACCAGCGATACTGGCATCTGAATTTATTGCCTCTCGCAATACATTAAGGGCCCTTACTGACGCATCTTTTGTTAAATTCACAGACCTACCAAGCTCTTTTTTTGCATATGAACCTAGCTTCAATGCTCCGTATGTTTCAAGTACTGCACTTCCCTTTACTTTTTTCACTTGCACTATTTTTAAAACGGACGAACCCATATCTATGCCTATTACACTTTTAGATTTGCTTTTTAATATTTTAGTAAAAAATCCCATTTTATTATTATACATTCATTATATAGTATGAAATTTCCTTTTATTTAAAATATATTTTAAAATAATGATATGCTTAAATTTATTGTTAAAGTTATTGATTTACTATTCCCAAAATATCAAAGTCAGCAAACTATAGATGATCTTAATAAATACAAAATATTTGAAAAATTCAATTTGAAAAAAATAGATAGTGCTTACGTGCTCTGTGATTATGCAGACAACCTAATAAAAACACTTGTAAAACAAGCAAAATATTATAAAAATAAAAAAGCTGTAGACATAATAGCAGATGGACTTTTTGGAGTTATACAAGAAATTGCTTTAAGTGCACAAGAAATATCAGAAAAAGATATCGTTATTCTAGGTATACCACCAAATAAAACTCGAAAAAAGATTGAAGAATATGATCACATAAAACTAATATTAAAATATATTGAAAAAAGATCTATAAATACTGCTATGTACAGAATCAATTACAAACTTTTGTTTTGGAACAAAAATATCAAAAGACAGTCAAAATTAAAAAAAGACGAAAGAATTAAAAATGTGTCGGGTGCCCTGTCTGTATCTTCTCCAGAAGATATATCAGAAAACACAAAATATATTATAATAGATGATATCAAAACAACCGGCGCGACATTAAACGAAGCAAGAAGAGCTCTATACGATGCTGGTGCAAAAGAAATAACTCTCATTGCATTTGCGACAAATATGAAGTTTTAAAAAACAAGGTTTGTTTTTTATTACAGCAAAACCAAATGCCATAGACATTACTAGAGTTAATTTTTATTCTGCGGAGAGAGAGGGATTTGAACCCTCGAAGGAGTTTAAAGCCCCTTACTCCCTTAGCAGGGGAGCGCTTTCGACCACTCAGCCATCTCTCCAATGTTTATATTATAGCAGTTATATGACTTGTTACAAAATTTATAATATATTTATTTAAGATTTATTCAGGTCTTTTGCTACATCAGATACTATCTCCTTAATCATTTTTTTACT
>JABABE010000035.1 GCA_014238395.1 Candidatus Kaiserbacteria bacterium | reverse complement strand
TCTATAGTTCTTGATTCTCCAAAAGACACAAAAGACATTAAAAAAACAAATCTTCTGCTAAAAACCCGTGGCTCCAGTTTTGCTGATGTATTACAATACGATGAATATGAAATATCTGTTAACTTTTAATATAAAATATATATTTGTTTTTACAGCCTTTGCATTTGCTTTGCTGTTCGCAATTACTGTTAGCGGAATAGAGCAACCTTCCGCCCAACAGACAGGTGGTATAAGAGGAAATCCTGATTCCTCAGAGAGCCAGACCTCCCAACAAGACGATAATTTTACCAATACCACTATCGGGGAGGAGTCCTCTTGTGCTTTTAAATCAATAGGGGAGTGTAAAAATGCAGAAGAGTTGGTAAATGTTATATACAAAAGTCTTTTTGTTTTTGGCGGTATCTTAGGTGTTTTTATGATAATGTTTCGTGGTATAGCCATAACCATAGCGACAGCGCAAGGTGCTGTTGTAAAAAGAGACGAAGCCTTAACAGACTTTGGAAATGTTATCATTGGGCTCGGGCTACTTGCGTTGTCATATATTATACTAAACACAATAAACCCTGACATATTAAGTTTTTAAAAAATGGAGTTTAAAAATAAAAAAAGTTTTTTAATTAGAGTTGGTTTGGGTGTCTCTATTTTGTGTTTTTTGGTTATATTTTTATTTATCTTTTTCGTTTCCCAGAAAGAAAGACAAAAAGATCAAACACGGACAAGCGACTCAGATCTTATAGTAGAGAGAACCTCTGTTTTTGGCGACCGTGTTGTTCCTCCAACTGACTCACCAAATATTTTTGATACCGTGTCTGTTGAAGACAGATCTCAAGTAGAATCTATATTTTCAGAAAAAGACGATCCTGTTGCCTCAAGCAATAGATCAAGGTTATTCCAATTATTTTCTGGCCCTGTATCTGGTTTTTCTGTTAAAACAGAGCTTGATAAGGAAAAAGATGCACTATACCTTGTACAGCTTGTTACTAGAGGAATTGGGGACATATACACCATAGAAACAAGTCCTTACAATATAGTAAAAGAAAACTCTTTTTCTTCCACAAAAATCCAAGATGGTTTATCCCTTCCAAATGGTTCTTTTGTGGTTTCCATAGAGGATGACACAAATAAACTGAAATCAAATGGCGTGTTGGCATCACAAAAAGAAAATGGCTTGTTATCTTTTACAACACTTGGAGAAAACACTTCATTTGTTCAAAAAACTGATGAAAATAAATTTTTTGTCTTAAGAAAAACAAACGAAGGTGTTGTTGGTTTTGTTGTAGACAGAGACAGCACAACTGAAAAAGCGTTTGTATGGAAAAATAGTTTTTCTTCGTGGAGAGCATTTTGGGGAAGTAACAGAAACATATTTTTACAAACAGCTGCATCTGAACTAGAAAATGGATATTTTTATAGATTAAATGAAACTGGTGTATTAACAAAATTTTTTGGTCCAGAACAAGGGCTGCTTGTCTTGCATAATGAGTCTACCAACACATCTCTTGTAAGAAACAAACTTGGTTTGTTTCTAGACAAAGAACAGTCAAAAAGGTTGTCTATAAAGATAGACACTCTTCCGGAAAAATGTATTTTTGCTAAAAAAGAAATATATTGTTCTGTTCCAAGGTCACTAACAATTCCAACTAGATCAGGGAACGAAACACTTGTGCCAGATTCCTGGTACAGGGGTGATGTTATATACGATGACAGTTTTTATAAAATAAACACAGAAACAACTGTTGTTAAAAAAATAGACTTAAACCTTGATGGTGAAGAGAGATCAAAGATTGATCTGATTAACCCACTGCTTAGTAAAGATGAAAAATTTTTATTCTTTCAGAACAAAATAGACTACTCTTTGTGGGTTCTTGAATTATAGAAACAATTTATTTTTTCTTTATCAAAAAAAGGTCTTGTATGATGGAGAAAACATTGTTAGTAAACCAGTACAAAGCGACTGCATTCCCTATAGAAAAAACCACAACAGCAGACACAATTGTAAAAATGTATTTCATAAAATTTGTAACTTTTTTGTTTTGATTTTGGTTTTTTGAAAAAATGACACAAAACAAACAAAACTGTGAAGCAGCTACAGCAAGTGCAAAAGCAATACTACCAGAAGAAGTGAGGCTGCTTCCAAAAATAAAAGAATAATTTATTTCACTAAAAAAAGTTCCTCCGAAATATAAAAAATCTTGGTTTAATAAGTTATTTTGTATGTTTTTTACAACAACAAATATAGAAAGAAATATTGGTATTTGTATAAAAAGAGGAAGTATTGGGGAGAGTGGGTTTAATTTATGTTTTTTGTACACACCCAAAGTTTGTTCTGTTCTTTTTTTAGGGTCTTTTTCTTTTTTATTTATTTCTTTGACCTCTGTTTGAATTTCTTTTATAACCTCATTTAGTTTGTTTTGTTTTTTTACCATTGGGATAAGTAAAGTTTTTATAACCACAACAACAACAACAACCGTAACCCAGAAAAAATTATTTGGAGACAAGTAAGAAACAAAAGCAAAAATATTATATGCAGGTAAAAAAAACAATGTGTGTAGTATTCCCATAATTTATTTATTTATTTTTTTAAACTGTCTTCTATTATACCTTTTAATTCAACAAACGGTGTTCTTAGGATGTTTTTCTTTATTCTTATACTTGTTTTTTTGGAGTAGTCAACGCTTCTTAGTATGTGCTTTATTCTTCTTTTTACTTTATTACGATCTGTTGCTTTTTTAATTATTTTCTTAGGTATTGTTATTTTGTTTTTTTCTTTTGTGTTTTTTATTTCTAAAAAAATATTGTTGTGCATCAAACTTAACAAGAAACCTTAACCCTTCCTTTGCTTCTTCTTCTAGAGACTATGTTTTTACCACCAACTGTTTTCATTCTAGATAAAAAACCATGTGTTTTTTTTCTTTTTTTGTTTTTTGGATTGTATGTTATAGACATATTTTGTATTATATTCTAAAAAAACCAAAAAAACAACATTTTGAGTTATCCACGACTTATCAACAAGAAAAACATTTTCTATTGTGTTGTCTGTGGTTGCAGAAAACACTATAAAAACAGATAATAATTTGTAATATGAAAACTCAAAATACAACAACTTTTATAACCCTGTGGGAAAACATTTTAACTGCTATTAAACAAGAATTAACTGACTCAAACTACAACACCTGGTTTGGAAGCTCAAAAGCTATGTGGCTACAGGACAATGGTACGGTTTTGGTGGTGGGTGTTCCAAATGAATTTATAAAAAATTGGATATCAAAAAAATATTTGAGTTTTATGAATAAAAAACTAAAAGAAGAGAGTAATGAAATTAAAAATATAAAAATAATTGTTTCAAGTAAACCAAAACAAAACAAAGTCACCAAGAAAAACAACATTAGTGCTGATGACACACAACTTTCTTTTGAAAGAATAGATAATAAAAATAATTTAAACAAAAAATACTCTTTTAAAGAATTTATAATATCCCCACACAATGAATATGTTTGTGCAGCTGCAAAAGCTGTGGTGAATAAACTTGGTGTTGCTTACAACCCTTTTTTTATTTTTGGAAACACAGGGGTTGGTAAGACACACCTACTACAAGCTATAGGAAACCAAGCAGCGGTTATGTACCCAAACATAAAAATATATTATATGTCTTCTGAAACTTTTATAAATGGTTATTATAACGCTTTACAAGATGGAACTGTTGGTGATTTTAAAACAAAGTATAGAGACTACCACCTTTTAATAGTAGATGACGCTCATTTTTTCAAAGGTAAAGCAAAAATGTTGGAAGAGTTTTTTCATTTGTTTAATGATTTGTATAATAAAAATCATCAAATAGTTTTTTCATCAGATAGACACCCTCAAGAATTAGATGGTATAGAAGAGAGGATGATATCCAGATTTTCTTCTGGGATGGTGCTTGAACTCTCTCAACCAGATGGTGAATCTAGGGAAATAATTTTAAAAGAAAAAGCCAAAAGAGCTGGGTTAGAATTAGACCAAAAAACAGTAGAATTTATTATTAGAAACATAAACGGAGGTATAAGAGAGATAGAAGGTATATTAAACACAATAGGGATGCATAAAGACTTAAAAAACAGTAGTAAAATTGTTTTTAATGATGTTTATAGTGTAATAAACACAAACATAAAACACAAAAGGGATATAAATTACAAAGATGTTATATCAAAGACTTGTGATTTTTTTGATATTACAAAAGAAGAAGTGTTTGGAAAATCTAGAAAAAAAGAAATTGTTTTTACTAGACAAATAATAATGTATATATTGAGAGAATTTTTAGATATATCTTATTCATCAATAGGACAAAAAATAGGTAATAAAGATCACACAACAGTTATTCACTCTTGTGAAAAAATAAAAAAAGAAATAGAGAGTGGGTTAAATGTTAAAAAACAGGTTGAAAAAATAAAAGAAATACTTAATATTAAATAATAAAATGTTTAAAACAAACACAAAAAACAAAACAAAACACTTTTTATTAACATTAATCATAAATTATTTATTTTTTTCCACAACTAAAAAAACTAATTTGTCTTTATTTTATTATTTTATTTTTGTTTTTAAACATATTAAGATATCTAATAATAATAATTAATATATGAATATAATAATTAATATAAAAATTTTAAAAGAAAAACTCTCAGGAGATTTTAAAACAATTAATAATGATATAAAAAATGATTTTAAACATTTATTATATGTGGAAGCAAAAAATGATTTTTTATACATAAAACAAAACCAAGTTAATTTTCAAATCGATTTTCAAATCCCAATTGAAGTAAAAAAAAATGGTTTTTTTATAATAAAAACAGATATTTTTAATACAATAATAAATACATCTTCAGGTGAAAATATGTTTATAAAAATAAAAGATAATATTATTTGTTTTCAAACAAAAACCAATAAAACAGAGATAAAAACAATAAATATAACTAATTATCCAGATTTGTTTGAAAAAATAAATTTAAATAAAGAAATAAAAATAAAAAACCAACTTATTGTTAATGGTATAAAAAATGTTTATCAATCTGCATCAATGGGTGTTATTAACCCACAGTTATCCAGTGTCTTTGTGGTTATAAAAAACAAAATAATCGAATTTTTTTCCACAGACACTTTTGTTGTTTCTGAATACAAAACAAACACAAATAATAACCAAGATTTAAGTTTTATACTACCTGTTTCTAATGCATTGATTATATCTGATGCGTTATCAAAAAACAAACAAGAATATATATATATAAACAAACAAAACAAAAATATTATTTTTCACAACGAGTTTGTAAAAATATACTCCTCCACAATAGAAACAGAGTTTTTAGATTACAAAACTTATTTTAAAACAGAAGAAAGTATAAACATTTCATTTAAAAGTAATAAAATAATTGATTTTTTCACAAAGGCAAAACTTTTTTCAAACAAAACAAATAGTGTAAAAATAAAACTAGATAAAAATAAATTAAACCTCTCTGTTAAAAATAAAGAAATTGGAACAACAGAAGAAGAAATACAAGTTTTTTCAAACACTAAAAACACAATTGATATGCCTTCATATAATTATTTTTATTTACTAAAATGCATAAAAATACTAAAATCAGATGATGTGGTTTTTTTGTTTAACCAATCAAACAAAAGTTTAATAATAACAAACAAAGAAGAAGAGATAAAGTCTATTGTTGCTCCTCAAAATAATTAAAAAACGTTGAAAACACCTCTTTGTTTTTATTATAAAAAACAACTGACAAAAGGTTTTGTCCAATTTTTAAATTTTTTATTTTATTAAAATCAATAGAAATATTTTTTGTTGTTGAATAATCTATAAAAACATTGTTTATATAAATCTCATAAAAACTATTTTTATTATTTAAAGACAAAAAAGAAACAGGTAGTGTTTTTGTGTATGTTTTATCTTTTTGTGGTGATGTAAAAACAAAGAATGTTTTGTTGTCTTCTGTTGTTTTGTTTTCATTAAATAAAAAAACTTCTTTGTTTTCTTCCCACCATTTTAAAACACCAAATTCCCAAGATTCATATTGTGTGTCTTCTGGTTCTTTTATTTGTTTACTCAATTTGTTTTTGTTTATATATTTTAAAATAGTGTGAGGTTCTTCTTCTTGTTTCCAATCTCCAAACAAAACAGGGTTCGGGGATGTTGTTTTTAAAACATAAGAGTTAAAATTAATGTTTTTATAACCAAATAAAGAAGATCCTTTTTCTATGATTTTATTCCATATACCAGATAAATAAAAACCAGTAATTGTTGTTTCACTGGCATCATTATTATTGTTTCCAGCCCAAACAACCACGGTAATCTTTGGTGTGTATCCAACAATCCAAACATCTTTTCTATTATCTGTTGTTCCTGTTTTTGCAGCCAAAACCCTGTTTTTTGATGTCAAATTGGAGTTTAATCGGAAAAAAGGGTATCTTGATTTGTCATCAGATAAAATATCGTTTATCGCCCCTGCAACATTTTTATCAAAAACCCTTGTTTTTATGTTTTGTTT
>JABABE010000034.1 GCA_014238395.1 Candidatus Kaiserbacteria bacterium | reverse complement strand
TTCACCTTTATTAGAAACAAAACAATCAACTGCGTCCACAAGTATAGTTTTCATATTAATTTTATTTAATTTGATAATATTAATATTATAGCAAAACTGATTAAGTGTCTCCAAATCACATACTTACTTTTCTGTTATACAACTTAACACACAGTCAACTGAAATATAAGCACAATAATCAGATATATAACAAGCTTCTAGGACAGGCTTGGGGTAACAATAACAACCTTTTATTTATTAGATTTTTTGGTTAACAAAATTTTTTTGGATGCAATTCCATAAGCTATATCGTTCATTTTTTTTGTATCCTCAGGTGACTCGTGCAGCTGCCTGTAAATCTTATGATTATCTTTTTTGTATTTTAATTCTCTTTGTTTTAAATCTTTAAAATATTTTTTTCTGCCTCCAGAAGGGGATATAAAATTAAAGTATAAAAGATCACCCCCTTCGGTGTAAAATTTTTGCTCAGCGATAGTGGCATTAAGCTCAGATTTATATAATTTGTGTTTTAACTTTTTGGGTTCTAATATATGTGCTGTTTCGTGGACCAGTATCCCAGCGACCCAAAAAAGTGATTGATTTTTCAATATTTTATCACTAACAACAACTGTACCAATTTCTGTATACGAAACAGCAGAGCCAAATATTTTTGTTTTTACTATCACAATCAGTTTTACTTTTTGAAGTTTTTGAAAAAGATTGGGGGAAATTATTTTTAATATATCTATTGCCTTTTTTAACTTTAGAAGATGTCTCTCTTGAGACTTTTCAAAAGCTATTTTGTTTCCTTTGTATAAGCAATATGGTAGTTCTTTCATAAGGTTGGATAGGATATTAAATTATGATTATTTGAATTTTTTGAGAAACTTAAAAAAACAGTCATCGTATTCTTTGGTATAATTTTTCAAAAAATGGTCATCATCGTATTCTACATATTCGATATTTGGATTTATCTTTCCGTATTTTTCTACAAATGCACGAGCTTCTCCTACGTCACACCTACAATCCTTAGTTCCATTAACAATTAAAAGAGGTGTGTTTTTAGGCAGCTCATCCACCCAGTTTATTACAGATCTTTTCTTAATCTCCTTTTTATCTAACAAATTAATAGAAAACAACAAAGCAGGAAACCAATTATTCCCCCTGTAATTGAAACTGTTCTCAAAATTATATGCTCCACTTTTTAAAATCATATATTTAATCCAGTCCACAGACTTTAATAGTTGTAAAGATGTATCGACCCCACGACTTATACCATGCACACCGATTTTATCGGTATCTATATTTCCAAGCTCTTTCATCACATCGTATATCTCTATAGAACTATAGAGGTCTTCTCCCCCCATCGAGTCTACTAGCCCAGTAACCTCATCTGAATACCTTATAAAGAAGACCGCATATTCTTGTAGTATTTTTACAAGGCTAGAATTTGGTTTGCTGTTAGCTGTTTTGTATATCTGCTCTATGTTGAATTCTTGAGTACCTCGGTTTATTGGTATAGCTCCAGTATGAAAAATAATGGCTGGGATTTTGTCTATTTTCTTTTCTTTTGGCTCTCCTAGAAACACATTTACCTCTTTTCCATTTGAAAGCGAGTAACGTATGATAGAAAATTTTATTTTTGAAAGCTGGCCGATCCCTTTTGGAGATTTTTCTTTTGGAAAATTATCTAAATTATTTAAAAGATCTTTTAAAACATTAATTTCTTTTTTTAGAATAATTTTACTCATTTTTTATAATATAACATATTTGATATTTCTAATAATTTCCTAAATACCATATAATACAAATATGGAGTTGAAAAAAAATATTTTGCTTGTGGTTTTAATTTTGGTGATTGTGGCGCTTTTTTTTCTTATAATTCAAAAAAATAGTTTTTCTGGTTATGACAGAGCAGAGAAAAATGAACGGGCGGAAAATGTTATTCGTGAAACGTCATTCAGTAAAACTTTCTTAGGTAAAAACAGAATAAAAAAAGAAGAAGAAATTGTGCTTGAAGAACCTGTTGTCAAAACAGAGAAAGAAGATTTAGAAGAAACTCACACACACGAGGCAGAGGCAGCAGACGAACCCCATGCGCATGATTCAGAAGAAGTCGTAGAGACAGAAGAAGATCACAAAAATCCTTTGTATACAGAAAATCTGAACTTGAACGGTCAATTTAAAAATGCAGTGCTCTTAAGTCGTGACCCCGACTGCCGTTCCTATGCCACAGATAAAAACAACGGTGACTACAGCTCAAAAAACATAACTGATGTTTCAAACAACACAGACAACAGCGAGAGTAATGTGCGCATTGAAATGGTTATCGCTAGTGACTGGAACCAAAATATTTATGACTATAACAATGTAGAGGTAACCCTAGATAAAGACAAAGCTACGCATTGTCGAATAATTTCAAACATGATACCTAACCATACATTTGGAGTAGAAAAAACAAGACCTTCTGCCGGAGGATGGATAAATGCTATTGATCACTCAGACACAGAGAAAACATACATCCCA
>JABABE010000033.1 GCA_014238395.1 Candidatus Kaiserbacteria bacterium | reverse complement strand
TATATATAATATAATTAATATATATAATATAATTAATATATATAATATAATTAATATATATAATATAATTAATATATATAATATAATTAATATATATATAATGTGGTAATAAAAAAAAAAAGGTTAAGTATCTTGATTTAGAGTGTTTGTTTTAATTAGTTTATAGTTATAAGATTGTATTTTCGTATGCACACATTTAGTGTTTAATCAGTTTATGTTAGGTCACGGGTTGCGAGTTTTAAGCTATAAAATACTATCTCATAAAAAAGTTATCAGACGTATTATTATACACACAAATGTGTGAATTAGGGCTTGATTGATGTGTTTGGGGGGTCGCTATTAGTTAGACTATTCAATGTGTGTTTATGTCACTTTAATGTTAGTTTAGTGGTTTAACATTATAGTATACTAAGTCTGTAGTTGGTTGTTGCATGTTTTAATTTTTTATGGGGTGGGTTAGTGTGAAGCCCATGTCATAAAGTTGTAGGTTTAGGGGCTATTTGCTCAGTTATTAAATTAAACTTGTGTTATTTAAATAAGAGAGTTGAATGTTTATTGGTTGTAGTGAGAGTGGGTATAATCGAATAATTGGTTAATGGTTAAAGTTAAGGCCCCATAGTTAGTTTATTTTATTGGTATAAAGGTACTATATTTGTAGTAGAGTGCGGTTTTATAGCTAGTTGTACGGGCAGGTATGAATTAGTATCGCCAATCTGTGAGATTGATCTAATAGTTTGGGTTGTATACTAAAAGTAATGGTTAAATTGCGTGTTATGGAGTTTAACATAGAAATAATTTGGGTGTAAATAGATATTTAAATAAAAATTTAATTAATTAAATTTTTATTTAAATTATAATATTATATTTACATTATTTTATTCTAATTTTCTAAATACTTTCTAATACTATATTGTACAATAATATTACTTTTTTAATATAAAATATAAACTTATGTGACAGAAGTCTTCTCATATAAAAAAAGAGAAGACTTACATAATAAGTTTATATGAAAGAAAATTTTATACGAAATATTATAATTCATATACTCGTACTGAAATTTTCAGTACGAGTGTGTGAATTATATTTATATATATGTAATTATTCTTATTTATAAGAATAATTATAGATATATATAATAAATATACATATTTAATTTTCTCATTTATGAGATAATTAAATATGTATATGATATAATTAATATATATAATATAATTAATATATATAATATAATTAATATATATAATATAATTAATATATATAATATAATTAATATATATAATATAATTAATATATATAATATAAT
>JABABE010000032.1 GCA_014238395.1 Candidatus Kaiserbacteria bacterium | reverse complement strand
GTGACCCCTGAAACAGGTGCAATAGAGTTTATTCAAAAACCTAAATGGGAAGACGATGGAAGTATAACTTTTAGATTCCGAGCAGGTGCGGACGGTAAATATTTCTTTATGGGAAGAGTGTGTGAGGCTGTAGCCGCATCAAACACACCTATTAACGGCAGTGTAAGAAAAGGAGAAATAATAAAAATCCACGCTCACGCACCACAAGGATACTTAAAAAATGCAGGTATGGTTAGAACTTGTGATTTTGTACTTGGAGCGCCAGACCGATATTTAGCGGTTATAGATTTACAAGATCATCTGCCTCAAATCAAGGATGCTCATCTTGTTTGTGTCGAAGTAAAAAACCAATGGAAATGTACTCCTAATTCCTATGCCTCAACAACTACACCAAATCAATCAGACGATGCATCGGATCAAGATTTACAATCGACCTATGATCAAAGAACTCCGTCGGTACAATCAAATACCAACCAGACAAATCAACAGATTGAAGATCAAGCGAGAAGAATAGCCGAACTAGAATCAAGAATTAACGCAAGCGAAAATTCTAATAGAACAGAAAGGGAGACACAAGCAAATGATGATCAAATAAACCAACGGATTGCAAATCAAGAAAGAAAGATAAGAGAACTAGAAGGATCCCAGACAGAGCTGAAAGAACAAGTTAAAGAAGTGAAAACATTGAAAAATCGATTAGACACCCTTGTTGAAAAATTAAAATCAGTATTTAAATTCCTCTCTTTCTAAAGTTTATAACCGTTAAGTCAAACTATATAAAATAAACCCTTCCAATCATTTGGGAGGGTTTATTTTATCATTTATATGCAATTCATTTGAAATGTAAATAACCATAGGGGTTGCAGGATTTACTTTAATTTCAGTTTATAAAGTTAGAGCAACGAGCATCTAAAAAGAAAAGTTTTTTAAATATCTACAAGAAAAACCAAAGGGATATTATAGTAAGAGCAAAGGCAAGGGTTTTTCTGGTTGTTATTTTTTCTTTATAAAAAATCACTGAAAGTATTATCGGTATGAAAACTGAATAGGAGACTATTTTATAAACTATTGATAGATTTCCTTCTATAAAAGCAAGGAAAATAAAAGAAATTGATAGAAAATTTAAAAACCCGGCTCCGGCAAAGAAGAAGTGGTCCTTAATGCTTGGAATCATTTTTATATTCTCTTTGATCTTTTTCCTATTAGAAAACAAAATTAATAAAATACCAAACACACCTTGAAAAAATATTATCGAAAATATATTTAAATCTCCAACAGCAGAAAACTTAGAGAGAGTTTGTATTATAGATATAAAGACTATTCCAATAAATAGCAATTTGATTCCTTTGGAAAAATCCTTTTTTTCTTTTGAGACATCTCCATCTTTATCATGAAGTAAATAAAAAACAATAAAACCTAGCAAGAATCCAAAGAAATAGAAAATAGAAAACTCTTCAGAAAAAATCAAAAGTCCTAGAATGATCAATAAAATTGAAGAAAATATTCTATAATTGATAAAATATATTGAGGAAGATATATATTTTAGTGCTTTTATTCTTGTGTCTAAAACAAAATAATACAAAGTAACAAACAGAAAAGAAATTAAAATAATTAAAAAACAATAATCGAAAGAGATATTTTTAGAAAAACCAATTACAAGACTTGAAAAAACCAACAGTGCACTATAAAAATATAAGAAAAAGTAAAATTTATTTTTATTTTCTGCACTTACAATTTTGGTACAAAAGT
>JABABE010000031.1 GCA_014238395.1 Candidatus Kaiserbacteria bacterium | reverse complement strand
CAACACACACCTGAGCAATAAATTTTTTTAATCTATTCTTTCCACCTGGGTATCTTAAAGGTGAATAAAACATATTAGATTTCTGAGTGGGATAGTTCTAACATAGCTCCAATTATTATAGATATAGCTAAAGTTTGTTCTAAATTTTTTGCTGCGGGATAATTATGAGCTCCTATATGCAAAAGTTTGATAATACTGTCTTTATCAACACTTTGACTGCTAAGTGTCGTTCTTTCATTTTGGCTAATAGCTTTTTTTGCGGCCTTAAAATGTTGATTAATATAAGCATCTATTTTTGGGTCCTGTAAGTTTGAGCCAGCTGTTTCAACTAATAATCGCAAAGACATTCTTATTAGAATATGAAAATTTTCAGATAGAGAATTTTTTTTCTGCAAATAGAATCTATATAAATCTACAATATCTCGATAAATATTATTAACATCTCCTTGTTTAAGGACTAAACTTTTTCCAAAAATAGACGGGTCGCGTTTAACTGTTCTCTTAGTTTCGTTTTCACTTCTATTAGTTTTGTTTTCACTACTATCTTCACTTATATTAACTTCATTAATACTTTTTGTTTCATTATAGCTTTCTAGTTTTAAGTTGGGGTTATTTTTTTGAAGAGGTTCTAATAGTTTTTTTCTATTTTCTCCTCTAGTACTAATTATTCCTTCATGAATTAGTTCTACTACTTTGTCGAAAATGAATTTAGTTTTATTTTCATCATAGTTAGTCCATAATTTTCCACCTTCAATTTTAAATCCAATATTCATCAAATTTTCCTTTGTAAAAACTTCATCATGAACAAACCTTTGATTCATTTTTTTATTTTTAGATATAATACCTCCAGTACTCTCCTCAAGTATTAAAAAATTGCTCTTCTTTTCATCTCTATGAACATTTAAAAAATAACTTCTTTCTAATTCTCCCCAAGTTCCTGAATCAGTGTGTTTTCTTTCAATATTTGTTAATGCGGTAGTTTCGTCACAAAGATTACAGGATATTTTATCCATATTTCTAAAACTTTGCGGCACTGCTGAAGAAAATAATTTATTTTCAATTTTTCCACTCCAATCTGGATTTTGAGAATACTTAATAACAGCCAGTCTTCTATTTCCATCATAAACTATGTATTTATCGTTTTTCCTCACAACAGTTGGGAGTTCACTAAAATCATAATAATCACCCATTTTGTCAATTAATTTTGGTAGATTCCATTTTTCATTTTTTTGATTTATTGCTCGTAAAATAATATCTTCATCACTAAGATTAGGATTAATAGGGTCTCTAGGGTTTTCGGTCCAAAGATGTAATTCTGAAATTTTAATATCTATTATTTGTTGGCTCATCACTATTCCTTATTTGTTCTAATTACTATTTAGAATGCACTAAAATACCATAGCTTTCAAATCTTTTCAAAAAAATTATAATAGATTACAGAGAAGCGGTTAAGATTTTTTCTTGTAAAGTTTTAGAATAACTGTTTGCTAGTTCAATTATTTTGCTTTTT
>JABABE010000030.1 GCA_014238395.1 Candidatus Kaiserbacteria bacterium | reverse complement strand
GGGAGCTAAGTATCTGGTTGAAATAGCAGCGAGGGCGGTGTAAGCCCGATTCGCCGCAGGCTCTGGTATTTGTACTGCTTTGTGTGTTGGTTGGGGCATGCTAGCGGAAACACCCTAATTTCGAAGTTTTAGTCTCTGCAAACATTGTAGATCCTTAACTTATTGTCGGATCTTGATGAAATTTTGGATCCAGGTGGTGTACATAATTTAGCAACTTTTGAGATATACCGAATTTTCAAATTTGGCCTCAACTTTTTTCTACAGGGGGGCAAAGTCGACCCAAATTTTTTCACTTTTTTTTCGATTTTTCAAAATAACTTTTTGGCGCAACACCTAATTCTCGGAAACTATGACAGTTGCGACAAAAAGTCATTAATGATAAAATGAAGCCAACAACCCGAGACACCTTGTATTAAGTATCTAGAAACCTAGGATTGATTCTTCGTACCGATCTGGGGTGTTTATTTTTACCCCACAAAATTTCATGATTTGCTCCGTACGACCCTTAACATGATACAAACTAAATAAAGCGGACCTAAGGGTCAGATAGAGCTCGACGAGACCTTACTTTTCCAATAAAAACATTTTTTTAAATATTTTTTTTTAACCCCCTAAATTAAAAAATAGTGACGCCAAAAAACTGAAAAATCATCGTAGGAAAAAAATGTTTACAGATTCGGAATCGTCGTCGAAAATGACGATGAGGAGTCATTTCGAAAAAACGTTTAGGGTAAAAATAAAAGTTCCCTAGGGTAACTTAGTAAATCGTTAATTAAAGGAAAATTTATGTTTCGATCTCTTTGAAAATTGGTAAGAAGCTAGAGGAGATGATTATACACCACGTATTAAATTTATATTAAAATGTATCGTCATTTTTTTGAGATATTAGCATTTTACTAAAATTACAAAAATTAATGGGAATAAGATAGGGATTAATTAGCTAAATTTTCATGACTTTATTATGGGAAAATTTATGTTTCGATCTTTATGAAAATTGGTAAGAAGCTAGAGGAGATTATTATACACCACGTATTAAATTTATATTAAAATGTATCGCCACGTTTTTAAGATATGAGCATTTTACTAAAATTACAAAAAAATTAATGGGAATAAGATAGGGATTAATTAGCTCAATTTTCATGATTTTATTGTGGGAAAATTTATGGTTGAAAATTTCTATAAATTTAACAAAATACGCGTATCGTAATTCTCTATTACCAATAAATCGCGTCACTTCGAGAAAACGTTGCGTCATAGGGAAAAACCCTATTTTTTAGGGTATTTTCATTTTAGTCCCTTTATTAACATTAATAAAAATTGAGTCATTGACGTTTTTTAAAGTTCTCGTCGAGCTGAATCCAACGCCGTAAACAGATTTAAAATCCTTTGAATAGTCTCCGATTTATGCCCGATTTACTTATTTAAAATGTAGTTAAATATATCTCACCAATATTTATGATTTTATTGTAGGAAAATTTATGTTTGGAAATGTCTATAAATTTGACACAATACGTACATTGGGGTGTTCTATCACCAATAAATCGCTTCACTACGAGAAAACGTTGCGTGTCGGTTGTATTAGGGAAAAATCCTATTTTTTAGGGTATTTTTCTTCTAATCCCTTTATTAATTTTAATAAAAATTTAATCATTAACGTCTTTTAAAGGTCTCGGCGAGCTGAATCCAACGCCGTAAACAGATTTAAAATCGTTTCAACCGTTTCCGATTTATGTCCGATTTACTTATTTTAAGTGGATTTTAATGCATTTAACGAAGTATTTATATACAAAATGAATAATTTTCTACTAAATTTTCGTCAATTTGGCCCTAATATAACACATACGAATATGCAAAAGTACATACATTCTCTATGCGCATGCATTCCCTACACCCCTGCGGTGTAGGGAATGTATGCGTCCCCCTCGGGAGAGAGAGAGGGGACGGATTGGAGGGGTAGGAGGATGATATATATTTATATATATATATATTTTAATAGCTACCAACGCAGGTTTTGAACGCGTTCTATATAAACTCGGGAGAGAGAGAGAGGGGACGGAT
>JABABE010000029.1 GCA_014238395.1 Candidatus Kaiserbacteria bacterium | reverse complement strand
GTATTGTGATTGGGAGGACTATCTGTAGCTACTGCACAACGACAGAAAAGTTTACTCTTTGTCGCTAGTTGTGCGTGTATTTCTAGTCCTATTACTGGTTCAAATTCCATATTTTTAGTTTGCAGGTTTTTGTAATGTATTATCGCGCCTATTATTTTTATATCTCTATTCTTTTTTTCAATTCTTTATATACTCTCTTTGCCCTTTGCTTTAAAAAAAGACGGTAGTCATCTTCCTCAATTCCAAAATTTTTTTCAATTAGGTGCGTTTCTAAAGTTTTTGCCAAGTATTCATTTTTTAAATATTTTTGGTTTATGTATTTAGAAGGCTGCGTGTCTCTTATTTGTTTTTTATTTTCTTCATCACTTATAAAGGTAATATTCATCAGGCTATTAGAATCTAAATCCTTAACAGATTCTTTCTCCTTATTTTTGTTAAGATAGGCTTTAGGGAAAAAATGGTGATAATTTTTACTTATTGCAATTTTTAAAAAAGCATTATCAAGTTTCACTAATTCATTGTTACGAAATCCTTTTGGTTGAAAAAAAGCAAATAAACAAAGTATTGCCTTGCAATAACTATTACCTGCTCTAAAACTTGTTTTTTGTAAATATTCTGAGCTATATTCTAGGGTTCCAATATCTTTATATTCTGGATGAGTATTGCTCAAAATTTTATCTATTCTTTTAATATCTTGTGCTAATTTTGTTTCTGTGGCACTTTGATACCTAAAGGATAAAGATACCCGATAAAAAAATTCTTCTAAAAATTTGCTTTGTTTAGCGTTAGGTTGTTCTTCATTTTTATAAAAAAAATAAGCAAAAGAAACCAAAAGAGCATCGTAAGGAAGTAATTGTGATACTGGAATACGGTATGCACTACGGAAATAATCAATAGCTTTTTTTAAAGAAGAAATAGCTCTTTCCCACCTGTCAATAATTTCGTGTTTGTCTAGGTTTAAAATTACTGATCTTTTACATTCTTTTTTTTCTAAAATAAAAGCCAAAATAAAAAGAATGATCTTACTTGAAATAGTATCATAAGTATTTTGTAATTCCTTGATTAAATCTCGCCATTTTATCCGCATATCAAATTTTTTGTCTTCATCGTAGGTTTTAGCACACATTATTTCAAAAAGAGTCAAAACCTGCCCACCTGTATTAATTCTAGTAAATACATCTATTGCTGAATTTATATCATCTCTACGAAGTATAACTGTTGAAAAATCATATTTATTAAAAATTTGATAATAAGCATTTATTTTTTTCACAATTTCTTCTGGATAATTTTTTGATATTTCAGTAAAATCATCACCAAATTGTAATAATTTATGGAGTGTAATATTTGTACTACTTGGTTCTTCTGGTAAAACAACTGGTTCGTCACTATCATCAATATCTTTTTCTAAATCAACATAAATTTTATTATAATCTGTTACTGTTCTCTCTCCCTCCTTTTTAAGTTTAATGCCAACATAAGCAGCGTAAAGTGATGCAATTCTTTGTTGTCCATCTAAAACATATTCAATACTTTTATCTGTAGGGGCATTTGGTAATTTTTTGTCACCAATGCTTTTTACACTATTTAAGCGATTGGTAGTTTTCCATAAAATAAATGTTCCAATCGGATAACCTCTTAAAATACTATCTAGTAAACCCGTAGTTTTTTCTAAACTCCAAACAAAATCTCTTTGAAATTGAGGTATTTGAATTACTCCTTTTTCAAGCTCACGAATTAAATCTTTGTATTGTTTTGATTCTGGTTTTGGTTGTTGTATATCCATAATATATTTGAGTGTTTTTAGTTTAGTTGATTTTGAAAAGTTTCATTATATTCTAAAATAAATTGTATTACAAAAAAAAATTCATCAATGAACAGGGTCGCCAAAAGCGATAAGAGTGCCTTCTATAGCCCTGATGTAAGCTACAGTCTGTCCCCAAGGTTTTTTTGCGGGAGGGCTAACAGCAACTGCTCCTTCGTCCAAAGCTTTGTTGTAGGCAGTTTCTACAGTTTCTACGGTAAAACCTAATTCAAAACCTAAAGGATTGTCCTTAATATCACTTTTTATGTATTTTCCTTGCAGGTTCATTTCGCCTAGCTTGTGATTAGCAAATGCTAGAATGCAATCACCTGTTTTTAATTCTCCGTAATCCTTTCCTTCGTGTAAAAATTTCAGTTCAAATCCAAAGGCTCTTTGATAAAAATCTAGAGTTTTTTCAACATCAGTTACATAGATTATACTGTATTGATATTTCATAATATTGCTGTTTCTTTTTTGCGATTCGGAGAGGGGGGGATTCGAACCCCCGGTACCCGTAAACAGATACAACAGATTAGCAATCTGCCACTTTCAGCCACTCAGTCACCTCTCCTATTTGCGCGGAGGGGGAGGGATTCGAACCCCCGAAGCTTTTGGCTTAACGGTTTTCAAGACCGCCGGTTTCAACCACTCACCCACCCCTCCAATATAAAAAAATAGAAAAATCTTGTGTTTGCTAAATAGAACGCAATTTCAAATCTCTATAAAAGAATAAAATTTTAATTAATACTAGTCAACCACTCACCCACCCCTCCAATATAAAAAAAT
>JABABE010000028.1 GCA_014238395.1 Candidatus Kaiserbacteria bacterium | reverse complement strand
GTTTTGTTGGTCTAGTTTTTTCCATAGCTCTTGATTGGCTACCGGTTTATTGTTTGCAGTTTTCCAATTTTTTTTTTTCAAGTTTTTTATCCATAGTTCAATCCCTTTTTGCAGATATTGACTGTCTGTATAGAGTGTCACATTAGAGTCCAAAGGGAGATTTTCTAGGGCTTTGATAGCAGCGGTCATTTCCATAATGTTATTTGTGGTATGATCAGAATAACCAGATTTATGGATTTCTTGGATTTTACCTTTTTCTTGTTGCTGATGAATTACAAAAGCCCAACCGCCTTCTCCCGGATTTTTAGAGCAAGCTCCATCTGTCCATACTTGATAGGGACTAGATTTTTCTGGTTCCAATCTTTTCAAGGGTTATTTACCAAATCATAAATATCTACACCAAACCATTTTTTGCTAATTTTTTGATAAATTCCTTTTTCACGGATGAGCCTTATTCCCAGATTGAATTTTTCTGCTAACTCTTTATCCTGTTTGCGGACAGCAGCTCCTATTCCTTTTCCAAACCATTTTGGGTCAAGATATACTTTGCCTACAAACTCATAATCTTTGCCTCCTTCTGTGTTTAAAAAACCATCTAGCAGAAAAAGTCCGTCTGCCATTACAGCGTCTAGTCTACCACTTTGTAAATCTAGCAGAGCTTCTTCTGTAGTACCGTAAAGTTTGGTTTTGGTGCTTGGAAAATTAGCTGCTAAAAACTCTTGAAAAATAGTAGAATGCTGTACACCAAGTTTTTTATTAGCAGGATCAAAGTCAGCGCCGTATATTCCTTTTTTAGCGACAAATCTAGTAGGGGTGTCAAAATATTTATCTGAAAAAAGAACTTTCTTTTTTCTGTCTTCTGTAATGGACATAGAACCTACTATAATATCATATTTTCTAGCTAAAAGCCCGGGAATAACACCGCCCCATTCTTGAGCTATAACACTACACTCTGCTTTGATTTCTTTGCAGAGAGCTTTGAGTATATCTATCTCAAAACCTTGTAGTTTTCCGGATTTATCTACAAAGTTAAAAGGAGGATAGGCTCCTTCTGTAGCAACTCTAATTTTTGACCAGTCTTTTGCAGAAATACTAAAGCTAGTTAAAAAAAGCCCTATTAGAGCTAAAGATATTATTTTTTTCATAGTCAAATATTTTTTTAAAAGTATTATATATTAGGGTTTTTATTAAAGAAAGTTTAATTC
>JABABE010000027.1 GCA_014238395.1 Candidatus Kaiserbacteria bacterium | reverse complement strand
TCACCTGTTTTGTTGGAAGGAATGATTTTCCGTTGTTTCCACCTCTGCGTGGTTTGTATGCAGCATATGGTGCAACTATAGGAGAGTTTCCATGTAGAGGTTCACCATTTGCTAGTCTCTCATTAAGGTATTAGAGCAATATTTCAGTAGATGCAGATGTTGCAAAGGTAAAGTATTGGTGTCTAGCCTTCGAGAGCTCTGTTCTTACCATTATTCGCATAGGTTTGCTGATACATCTGGTGAGAATATATCAAATTTATGAAAAAACAAAAAAATTATGTTATTTATCATTGAGGGCATTACGAAAAAACGCATGTGAAGCGAATGGCGACAAAACATAAAACATCTCGAGAAACAATCCAAACTATATTTAATAACTTAATTGATCTACATCCTATAACAACTAATTCATTTGTATTTCCAACATATAAAAATGATCTTAAATCAATTGCAAATAAAATTAATTATTATTGGAATGAGCCGTATCTTGATGGATCTAATATCGGGAGTTTATATCATGAATACATAAAAAACCGTGATTCTAAAAAACAATACCTGCAAAGAGCCCTGGATTATAATAAAAATGACTGTGAAGCAACGATGGTCATAAAAGATTGGTTGTTAAAACAATAAAAAATCGTAACTGTTTACAATTTTGAAGTTGCAGATGAAAATAAAAATAAACCTTTCGATCCTTTCACTTTTGATGCATAAAATGTTCTGCTATGAACGACATAATCATTTACCATTAAACCTGACATATTTTATTTAAAACGATACATATCTTTCACTAGATGCTATCTTCCACATTTTGTGGTTTTGAATTAATGGATCACATGCTACTATTCGCGTTCCAATAGCACCGTGGTCTTCGCTTATGCAACATTATGAGCCAAATCTCATCCACGTACTCGTAGTGCAAGAACGATAGGCGTCTCTATGTCGTCCGCTTATACATCATGCCTAAAGGATGTGCTTTCCTTGTGCATAACATAGGTGATTTTCATCATCTTTCTGATCTCTACGATTTTTGCCTTTGACTTGTTGCGTCTTTCCGCTATCCTGTTATAGTGCATGTTGCCAAATTTGGACAATTTTTTACGTGGACAAACATAGATTGTATGATCAACCATCTGAGAATTTAACTTCCATGTTTCTCCCAGTACTCGTTTTTAGCTTTTTTCCAAATTAGTATACTATTGAAACTAGTCTGTGTACTAACATAGATGTTCGTGGTCTTCAAATATGTTATATTTGCAATCTCTGATGATGTGGAAAGTGCAGGATAGTAAAATATTCTTGGCAACCTTAAAGGTTCTTCTCACATATGGTTGTGTATAGACTCTATTAATGATCTTATGAATCTATTAAGATAAATTTTTTAAATTTGTTATATTGTTAATTACATCACGTGCCAAATTAAAACAAGTAGTAGCTCTTTTTTGTGTGACTTCTTGTCCTTCATGTATTACATCATTTCTAAGTTTTTGTAGTTGATTTAATTCTACATAATCGTCATTTGAAATTATTTTGTCTATATGTAATATTTCTAATACTTTATGGACATCCCATCTTTCTAGTTCTTCTCTTATTCTTCTACCAACTCTCGCAGAATTAATTTTTTCTACCCACATTCGATAAATATCTCTTTCTATTATTATCCAAGATGTGATAAATGATTGGGCATTATAACCTCCATTAAGTTGAGTATTTGAGCTCAGTAATAATTTCAAATATTCTACATGTTCATCATTTTTTATTATTATTTCTGCGGCATCAATGATCTTCATAATGGTCTTGAATGAAATTGCTGTACGATGAAATGTATGTAATTGATTCATGTTTTTAAAATGTAGATTATCATCTAATCGTCTTGAACCAGACCAACTATAGCTGTTAACATTGTGAGTTTTATTATCAAATGCTGTTTCAGCCAAGTCAGATGAATTTACTATATCTGCTGGAACATCGAATACTAACGCAACCGACATTATTGTATTGAATGTTTTTTTAGCTAGATCTTTATCGTCATTTTCAATTCCTATCATTCCACCTTTGGTAATGATGATGACATCATCTAGAAATTTTTTTGTAATTTCATTTTTTGATAATATGGTATGTTCTTCACGATTAATTTTTTGTATAATTGTGGGATTAAATTCCCCAATAATTATGGGTGGATCAAAAAAAGTTACATATCCTTTATTTTCATTAGGAAGAATCTCTTTTATTTGTTCAGTATGTTGGTTTTTATTTATTTCATAATCTAGTTTATAGCCCTCAATTTGATCGGTAATGTATTTTTCATAATCTATTTCTAACATATTGCCAACAATACCCCATGTCGCCAATTTATTACCTAGGAACGCTTGAGATCTGATTGAAGATGGCGGATACGTATTTTCATTACCTTCTGAAATGCTTCGACCAAAATTTATGATAATGTTTTCCAAATTATTTTTAAAATTAGTATTATTGGGAACATTTGTTTCACCATTATTTAGTTTTTCCCATTTGGAATCATTTACAAAATTTTCTAATTTTTTTAAATATGATTCTAGTTTTAACGGATAAAGCATAATTTGTTTATCTGGAAATTCTGTCAAGTGTGTTTTGATCAATAAATGTAAATTATTATATGGTGAACTTAAAATAAACAATTGACATGGTTTTTTTAATGAATTTATCATTTGTTCTTTCTTTTGTTCATCTGATGTAAGATTATCAAATTTGATTCTAAATGTATTGATCATATTTAGCATTTTATGTTCAATTGATTCTTGTTTTGACACACTATTACCATTATTCATTCTTTAATGAATTTATCGGCATGTGACATCTGTTGTGATGTACGAAAATCATTAACGTCTAGTCCTAGGATCCATAAAAAACGCATTTGACTGGTCGTGGTAGAAATTTCATGCCAACATCAAAATTGAATGGCAAATCCATAAAATATACTATTCGTGAAATGAAAAAAAGAAAATTCTCAGGTGATGTTGCAGTGTAACTTACTGCTTTACCAAATAAAATTCGTCAGGTTTATTCGACACACAAAAAAATAGATTCAATTCACACTTTGTCAAAACCTGGCTCATAAAATCAGATGATTATCAATTATTTACCTCTGTGTTTTAGTATACCATCATATGAAGAAAACAAGTAAATAACACTCCATAGATCAAGCGTGATAAAACTCATGTGTGCGATTTGAGAATAAGAAATCCATACGCTGTAGCAATATTACTGATCCAAAAAGTTTGCTGTTACATTGTGTGAATTTTAAAAAATTTACACTGATGCATATTTGCATCATCTGATTCTGATCAAATTCTACTTTGAACATTCAATTTCTTATCTAATGCTTGCGATCTTGATTTCTGATGAGTAATCAACATTAAGGGGGAAACATTCGGAATTTTGGGCTCGTTGCATAGCATGGATAGTGTGAACGCTTGCGGAGTGTTAGGTCGAGCCTCTGTTGGAGTTTTACCACCTAATCCACCATGCTTTTTTGTGAAATTATAATGTGCTCTCATACCATCTATTATTAGCGTATCTATTTTCTTAAGACCACAATAAACTTTTTCACGATCTCGTATTTTCTCGTTTAATCTTTCTATCTTGTTATTGTTCATATCTCTGCATAAGTGAATATGTCTTGAATGTCTTGTATCTTTACAAAATACTTTACATGGTGATTTCATATATGCTGGTAACCCGTTAATTATGAAATGTTTTGGAGTTTTGCCAATAGTCTTTTTTATCATCTCTAACAGCGTATCCGCATTATGCTGAAACTTGGTATCCATCATATCTGAAGCTAACCAATAACATGTTTGATCATCCAGAGATGCAAATAGATATTTTTGCTTGCCTACATGCTTGATGATACAAACAACGACAAAGGTTATTGTGGACGGTAAGAGCATATTTGAAGATATGCTTGGTGTAGTTTAATAGCTGACCTCATACGAATTGCTTAAAACAACAGTTATTGGCAATTAAACAGGAGAGGAATATGATGCAAAGTAGAGGGCATATTACTTTTTGGGTGCAGTGTCATGTCCAATTTCATAACCAAAGGAATTTATTGATTTACATTCTAGCATTCTGTACATGACGTCAAAGTTACCGTTCTTAGGTGTGGTCATATCTGCGATAGTTGCATGGGGAATAATGCTGTCAGGTATTGCTATTTTCATGATCGAGGGTTTTGAGAAACAAGGCACAGTTCTGATGACACTGGGGGCTGTTTTTGCATCTGTGTTTACGAGCCAAATGGTCGGAATGAGTAGTTCACTTCGATCGAAATAAACATCCTAGTCTTGAAACTTAAAGATCTGGTCATGGGTGCGATCAGAATTTATCCACCATCCGAATTTTACAAAAAAACAGTCGAATTATACAGCAGGCACAAATGTACAAAACCGTCAGTAGATTCACCAGAGTGTGCAAAATAGTTCTGTAAACTTGTCGAGACATAAGACTAGATATGAAATTATGATCATCTCTAAATCGAGCAATTATATTGTATAATATTTATAAATAAACGTGGTAAATAATAACATCTGTCCAAAATGTGGAATTAAGTTTGCTATTTATGATGTACGTGAATCTACTACAACTGTGAACGATCCGGATGATTCCATTATAAAATATCATATTAAACATGGTTTCAAAGTTTGTACTAAATGTGAAGATGTAATAGTCGGAGAGGAACGTAATGAGGCTTCTAGTCATTCATAACTATGCAAACTAATATTTTGAATAAGTGTATTTTTATTTATTAAAACCCATAACTTTAATGTTTGAAGATTCATCTAGAGTTTTGTTACCTAGGTAATTCCAAATAATTATTCACGGATAGAGATACATAAAACATATTATCAGACATTTAGAAAACATAATCTAAACGTAGTAGATATGACGATAAAGTATTTAAATGAAACCTGAATGTATACATGAAATTTTGCAATAGCAATATAACCACGTATATTATTATATTAATTATGAAAAAGATAGCATATTTGTTAGGTAATGGAGCCACCATGGCAGAATTAGAATCTAAAGATCATGAAAATAGGTTACATATGGATAGAATAGCAGAAGAAGTGGCAGAGCATGCAATGAAAAACAATTCACCATCACATTTATCAGAATCATTAATAGAATCGGCCACAATGCGTAAAATAGACGTAGAAGAACTAATTAGCATTTACATATATAACGACAAAAATATAGGTGATGATTATAAAGACATGCCTAAAAAATTACAAAGATATTTTCGTAATGTCGTAATAGAAATTTTAAACGATGATGAAGGTTATAAAAAACAAAAGCTGTCAAAATGTTTGTTACGTTTACATAAAGAATATCATAAAGATATGTCCGATGATGGAAATGAACTTGTTGGTATACTTACGTTAAATTTTGATAGTATATTTGATAATGCATTCTCTAAAATATATGATGGTGCAAATTATCACATGGATATTGTATCTAAAGAATTTAAACAAAATATTGATTCTCCAGCATTATTAAAATTGCATGGTTCGTTTATTTGGAAGAAAGATTATAATGGACAATTACATATGTCTTCAAAATTTGAATCGGTTAGTTCCGGAAATTCTGAATGGCTACCACCAAACTTATTCAAATATCCTTCCGAGATATACACAAAGATATGGGAAAATGCTTCAAGGATATTACAAAGTATTGACGTATTAATAATAATTGGTTGTTCGTTACGTAAGGCAGACTGGGCATTAATTTCAATGATTTATCAAAATCAATTAAAATGTGATTTCAAAATCGACATAGTGAATAATCTTGATGCTGCAAAACGCATTAAAACAGAATTCCCATATTTGAAAATATCATTTGATGAGGAAATATGTAGTAATTCAAACCCATTCAGACAATACCTGTATGAAAAATATATCAATGTAACAAAAACGAGAGAAGAAGATGATCAAATATCAAAATATTTGGGGATATAATATTGGAATTCGAATTAGAAGAATTTACTACGATGCAGTTGTACGAAAAAAGAGGTATGTTGTCATATCCGGAATATCAACGAGATGACAACATTTGGTCAGATAAAAATAGGAAATATTTAATTGATTCAATGTTACGTGGATTCGATATACCAAAAATATATTTTCACGTAGCAGATAATTATGGAGGTTATGATGTTATCGACGGTCGACAACGTCTACGCGCAATTTTTGATTTTATTAAAAATGAATTTACTACAGATGAAAAATTGATCAGTGGTAGTGCTATAACATATGAACAACTTTCAAAGAAGTACAAAGAAAAATTTGAAAATTATACATTTCATATTGTTAAAATAACTGATATGACGGATGTAGAGTTAACATTATTATTTTTAAGATTACAATTAGGTATGCCTACTAATTCTGGAGAAAAATTGAATGCCATAAAAAGTAAAATGAGAACATTTGTACAAGAATTAACAAAAACTGAATTTATAAAAAATGTTAGTGTAAGGAAAAAACGTTTTGCTAAAGAACAAATTTGTGCACAAATTTGTAATAATTCATTATACATTATAAATAAAGACCCAATAAAAAATTCTAAATTTTTAAATTTACAGAAATTATATTATGATTATAAAATAGATGACATACCAAATAAAAATAATATTTTAAACGTATTTAATCGTCTTTACCAAATATTTGAAAACGATTCAAATTTATTTCGAACTCGTGCCACAATTATTTCAGTTTATTTTCTAATAGAAAAATACATCTATGAAAAAAGATCATTTAATGATAAAGATCTTAAACAATTTTTTAAATTGTTTATGGAGCACATTAAAGAAGAAATTAGCCTAGGTATTGAATCTAAAAATAATGCCATATTGACTTATCATAGATATGTAGTACAGGGGGCAGATAGTGCTAGTTCAATTATGCAACGCAATGAAATATTAAATAAATTTTTTACATATTATGAACAGAATAAAAAAATTTTATTCGGCGATACTTGATTTATAATAACTATCTAGAGTTTTGAAGGTACATTATCAAAATATTTCCATGTTGTCTTGGCGTGTCATGTAATCAAAAAATATACGGTGCATGCATATCAATTTTCTAATTCTGGGGAATTATCATCTTATGAGTGTCAGGAACGAGTTCACGATCTTATTTAGATTTTATCGATCTGACTATATCCGGCATGATGACATATAGCAACACGCCGAAATTTATCTGTGATCTGAGGTTTCTCCCACATATTGTTGTACGTGAACTCTGACATATATGGGAACATTATCAAACGGTATGGCATAGTTTCAAAAAAACAGTCTGTTATCCAGTACAACTCTACAAACACATGCGACAAAAAGGGCTCGATGTAAATTCGTAGCGGGCCCGAAGGGCTTCGATCCCTCGACCTAACACTCCGCAAGCGTTCGCACTATCCATGCTATGCAACGAGCCCAAAATTCCGAATGTTTTCCCCTTAATGTTGATTACTCAACAGAGAACAAGATCGCAAACATGAATAAATTGACTGTTCATAGTAGAATTTGATCATAGTGGACGATGTAGATAAATAGATTGTACAAAACTATTCATTTATCGTGTAAATTCTAGACATGATGTGATCTTATACAAAAAATATCCAAAAATCTTAAAATATCATAAATCGAAATTATCATGACAAACTAGATCATACATCATGAATTATTAATACAAATTTTATGACGGTATTGGTACACTCACGATTGTAGATATTGAATAGATTACATGTTTTACATCAAGACTAGATAATGTTTTTTGAAATCTAATCTCAAATGATTCTTGTTCACCATCAGTTACGGTTACAGTTTTTGTGTGAAGAGGCGTAGATGATTAGTTATAAAGTTAATATTATATCATAACACTTGTTCCTAGAGCGTTCTGTAAACCATATTGTGTAAAAATTGTAATATTTAGAGTGTTCATATTTTATGAATTCATGATAAGGGAGTAAAGATTTTAGAGGTATATTCAATAATTTTGTAGTTTGCTGTACATCATGCATATGATCAGATCCGACTAGATGAAATCAATTAAACAATTGAATTCCATAATATTATTTAGCAAAGTTGGCTGTTTTGATTCAAATTGAATATATGAAGTATAAAAATATCAGAATTATATTGGTATTTTTCATTCGTGAATAAAGATGTACATATCATAATAACATTTAAAATTGATTATGGATAATTAAATTCGTGATCGAGAAAGTAATAATTAAAAATTTTAGAACTATAGATAATATTGAACTAAATTTCAATAATATAAATTCTATAGTAGGTCCAAATAACGTTGGTAAGACAACAATATTACAAGCAATTGACAATGTATTGGGGGAATCACCGATTTTATCTAAATTTGATATAAATGATTTTCATAGTAATGATAATGACACAATAACAATTGAAATTTCTTTAACAAAATCAATTTTATGCAGGGATTTAACATCAACAAAGAATTATGAAAAATATCATGTTGAAATTAAGAAATTTATGTTTAAAATTAATAAAGATGAACAAGAATTAGACTATACATTTTCTGTATATAATGAAGATGATCAAGAATTCTATGGAACCAATAAAATACGCAAAAAAACTAATTTTATATACATACCATCAAACAGAGATTTAAAACAACAGATGTATATTGGTCGGTCATATATTTGGGGCAAAATACTCACAAAACTAAATAATTCTACAGAAATTGATGAAAAAACTATCGATGATTTTACAAAATCAATGATTGCTTCTGACAAAATATTAGAAAGTAATACACAATATAAAAAATTAAAAGAAAAATTACTGGAAAATATTAAAGAAAATACAAAAGGGTTAAATGATCAAATACAAATATCATTTAAAATATTTGAACCATCGGAATTTTTTAAAAATTTAAATATCTATGGAGATATAAAAGATGATCCAAAATTAAGTATAAATAAATTAGGATACGGTACACAAAATTTGATAGCTATAACACTCTTTCAAACATATGCAGAAATTTTCCAAAATAAATTTACCATTGCAATAGAAGAACCAGAATCATTTTTAGACCCACATACTCAAAGAATATTGTTTGATAATTTGAAAAAACTATCTAACGAACATATACAAATAATCTATACTACTCACAGTACTCATTTTATAGAACCTGAAATGGGATCTAAAATTATTATGTTACGTAGAATTGATAACACAACACGTATAGTATCAATACCAAATCGTGAATCACTTGACGAATTATGCCACAGTGAGATACACAAAATATATACACATTTTAATCCTGAAAGAAATGAATTATTTTTTGCAAAAAAAATATTGTTTGTTGAAGGCGATAGTGATAAAATTTTATTTGAGACATTGTGTAAAAAACATTGGGGTATTAATCTAAATGAAAACGGAATATCCATAATTGAATGTGGTGGAAAAGGTGGCGTCAGCTATTTTGTTGGCGTATGTCGTTTAATTGGATTAGATAAATATTATGCAGTATGGGACAAAGATAAAGACCTAGATGAGATGAAATATTTGGATTACACGTTTTCCATCAAAAAAGGATTCATAATGAAACCAAAATTAGAAGATATGCTAGGCATAACAAAATCTAAGGAAAAAAAAGTAGAATATGCATTTAAGTGGGCATCATCTGATTCAGCAAAACAAAAATTATCAATTTTAGATCCTGTCAAATTATTCCTGAATAATGCTGAGGATTAATTAACACGTATGCCTTTTCTAAGATTATCTTTCAGTTTTTTAGCCAATTTTAGGGAAATTTTATCGATTTTTGATAAATTTTCTACCGATGCATCACTAATATCTTCCAAATTTGTTATGCCATTATTATAAAATGAACGTGCGCGCACATTACCAATTTCATCAAACTGTATTAAATCTAATAATTCTGGTTTAATGTTATATTGAATACATTTTTTTAAATCTTTGATTTCACGATACAGATCATTTCTTT
>JABABE010000026.1 GCA_014238395.1 Candidatus Kaiserbacteria bacterium | reverse complement strand
TTGACAGATACAGAACTAGACGGATTTACCCCTTTGAGCATATCACTAGAAGATGGTGTGAAATTTGGAGGAGGGGTTGCTATATCAGGAAGCAACATTCTGATATCTGCACCTCCAGAAAACTCTAAAAAAGGACATGTGTATGTGTTTGAAGGAAAAACAGCAAACCAAGAAAGAGAGATAGCAACTGAAAACGGAGATATAATATCTAACGGAAAAGAAGATGTTGGAGGTGAATACTTATCTATATCAGAGACAGACTGGAGTGAAGTAGAGTCAATAAGCTTGTGGACTAAAAATAACAAAAATAACAAAAACAACGAAGCCGATATATTATTAAAAATATCAGACAACGGAGGAGGTGACGGGTTGCTAGATGTAAGTCTAGATGACGATGATTATTTTGGTAGATCCGTTTCATATTCAGATAACACACTTGTTGTTGGGGCACATAGAAATAACGACGGTGGTGAGCATTTTGAAGGAGCTGTACATATTTTTGAAAAAAATTTAAGTGGAGACTGGTACCAAACTCTTAAGATATCAGATAACGGAGGAGATGGGAGTAATGGAAAATTAGGTATTGATTTGGAGTTACGTAATACCTTTGGTAGATCTCTGTCACATTTAGATAATTTTCTTGTTGTTGGTGCACCAGGGGATCATACTGGAGGGTCGTACAAAGGTGCGGTATATGTATTTGAAAAAGACTCAAGCGATGTGTGGTCTCAAACCCTTAAGATATCAGACAACGGAGATGGACCTGGAAAACTAGATATTAGTTTAGATAATCTTGATCAGTTTGGTGAATCTGTGTTATATTTGAATGACACAATCTTTGTTGGTGCAGAGCGAGATGGCGACGGAGGGACAAACAAAGGTGCGGTATATGTATTTGAAAAATCAAGCGGTGTGTGGTCTCAAACCCTTAAGATATCAGACAACGGAGGAGATGGGAGTAGCGGAAAATTAGGTATTAATTTAGATAATGACGACTATTTTGGTTCATTTTTATCACATTCAGACGGAAAACTTTTTGTTGGTGCACCAAGAGATGATGATGGAGGAACAAACAAAGGTGCAATATATGTATTTGAAAAAGACTCAAGTGGAGTGTGGTCTCAAACCCTTAAGATATCAGACAACGGAGGTTTTGCTGGGATGGAAAATATTAATTTTAATGGGTTTAGTTCATTTGTACCATACGCAGACGGAAAACTTTTTGTAGGTTCAATCGAAGATGACGATGGAGGAACAAACAAAGGTGCAGTATATGTATTTGAAAAAGACTCAAGTGGAGTGTGGTCTCAAACTCTTAAGATATCAGACAATGGAGGGGGAACTGGATTATTAGATATTGATCTAGATCAGTACGACTACTTTGGTCAATCTGTGTCATACTTAAATAATACACTTGTTGTTGGTGCGTGGGGAGATGACGACGGAGGTGATGGTCGTGGTGCAGTTTACATAATAGATCTAAAATCAGGTAATAAAACCAACCCAGTATTCACATTTGGCTCAGAGGATAAAAATGTAGCACTAGACTTTAAAGCAGATGCGACAAACAACGATGAACCGTCTATACACTTTGATGTAGCAAGCAATGTGAAAACAGACACAACAGTTGATGTGGGCTTGTACATACCGACAGCAGCTAAATCTTGGAATCATATAGTTATAGTAAATCGTGGAGGAGGTGTGGTTGATATATATAGAAACAATGAATTTGTAGGAAAGAAAAAAACAAATGATTTCCCTGGGCTGTTGTCTGGCTTCATAGGAAAGAACAGTACAGCAGTCTTGAATGCTTCTATTAAAGAATTAGTAGTGACAAAAGAAGAGTTAACAGATGAACAAATAACTTCACTTTACAACCACGGCCTAGGAGTAAGGATTATAAAAAGTACTTCTATAATCTGTGATTTTACTGAAAATGGATCATAAAAGATAATATATAAATATGAATACAAAACAAATAAAAATAAACAAAGATAAGATAGTAAGATTACTCTTGGCACTTGCTCTTGTTTTTACGGTCTCTATGCCTGTAAATGCAGCTCCGACAGAACTTCACCCAGAAGGAAATCCTGAAAAACAAACAACCTTTCAAATTCAAACAAACTGTATTGAAGGGCAGGCTTTGAGTTATACCACCGAACAAGGTTTGGTTTGTAAAAATGAAGTTTTTGGGACAACAACTGCCACAGAACAATCAGAAGTATCAGAAAGAGCGCAAGATTTTCTAAATATTATAAATTCAGGAGACACCAATGCACAACTTGCTTTTGAAATTGATTTTTGTGGAAATAACAAATACCTAGTTGGATTTACTATAGAAGGAGATGTAAGATGTCTAGACAAAACAGAACCACAGATTTTGAATAGTTATTGTGGAGAAGGAGAGGTTGCTGTTGGTTTTGAAGAAGTAACAGAAAAAGAGGTTTATCACTTAAACATAATTAAGACAGAAAGCCTGTCAACTTTATCAGAAGAAAGACTTGCAATTACAGATTTAAAAACAGGCGAGAAAGTAATAAGCCTTTGGGGGAGAAACACTCATATACCTGATCTTGTGGATATAAACGACAACTATTTATCTCCTGGAGGGTTTTTGGTAGGAAGTCCGGCTATAAACACCACTACGCCATTTATTCAGATTGCTGATTCGTCGTCCACACAAACAGCAGAGGATATATCTAAAGCACTGCCTGCTTACTGGAAATATTCTTCTATATATAACTATGATGTAAGTGTCTCTGGTTCAATAATTAGTATTTCAAAAAAAGACGGATCTTCAATAGCAAACCTGGCTATAACAGCACTTGGAAGTGAGTTTGGAGAGGTAACAAGAGAATTAACAACAGAAGATGTAGAAGGTGAGTATCAACTAGGCAACTACAAACCAAAATGTTTAGATCTCGAAGAATTACTTATTTCCATACCTACAACAGAAAGAAGAACAGATTTGCTAGACAATGTGTCTGCTATCTTGTCTTGCGGAGAAGGACAAGTTGTATCCAGTCTTCCAAAAGAAAATAGTCTTATAATTGTAGGGGCACCCGGAGATGACGACGGTGGAAGTAATCGTGGTGCTGTGTATATATTTGAACAACAAGAAGAATACAGCTGGTTCCAAGCCGCAAAAATATCAAATGACGGAAGTGTTTCTGAAAACATAGACTTAGATAACAGTGATGCTTTTGGGAAAAGTGTCTCCTACTATGATGGTTTGATAGCCGTATCTGCACCAGGGGATGATGACGGAGGAGATGATATAGGGGCTGTGTATCTTTTTGAAAAAGATTCAAACGGAAACTGGACAAAAACTTTAAAGATCTCAGACAACACAGGGAGCACAGAAGAACTTGCGGTGAACTTTAATTGGACTTACACTGACAGGTCTCCTTCTTTTGGTGCTTCTGTGTCTGCTGAAAAAGATTTACTTTTTGTAGGAGTGCCAGGGGAACAAGGGTCTGGAACAAATCAAGAAGGAAAAAACAATGGTGCTGTATATATATTTGAAAAATCAAATCTAGGAGAATGGTTTTTATCGCATAAGATTTTAGATGATACTAGTGACGTAAATGCTACACATATCAATTTAACTACAGATAGTTTTTTTGGAAAATCGGTTTTTTATAGTGAAGGATTGTTGTTTGTTGGCGCAAACATAGAGAACGGCGTAAACGACATTGGTGCTGTGCATGTTTTTGAAAAAGGAAGCACGACAAACGACTGGACTAAAAAGACAAGAATCACAACCAATGTCGCTGGTGTAACAGAAAATTTTGGGCACAGTCTTTCATATAAAAATGGAGAACTTCTTGTTGGTAATACAGAAGATGGAACTTCAACATCTACTGGAGCGGTATATAGCTTTAACAAAGAGAACGACGGCACTTGGACACCAAACAAAAGGATTTCTTATGATGCTGTACCAGATACAGTGTTTGACCTTGCAGCTGTTACACAAGATTTTGATAACTTTACCGGCGGTGTCTTCAGACCTGGGTGGGGAGTTTCAAACTCAAACTCCTTGATTTTATTAGGATCGGCGACTGCAGTAAATACGTCAGTAAAAGGAGGTGTAATAATATACAGAAAGCAATCAAATGGTTCGCTAACAAAAGAGTACACAATCACAGACTCCGAATCCACAGAATCAACTTTAAGAATAAGGTTGGATTCAGGCGATGAATTTGGAAGCAGTGTAGCCTTAAACAGGTATCCTGTCGCCGGAGAATGGACCTGTATAGATGAACCAAAGAGTGTTGTGGCATCTATTGAGTATGAAACAAAAACCTGCGAACTGTTATTAAATAGTTTTTCTGACACAGGAGTTCTTGCTTTTGCTGGGAACTTAAAAGGAACAACTACAAAGAAGCACAATCTTTTTCTACCATACCAAGCTGATATTTATTATGAAGGAGAATTGCATACAAACGGACCAAACGGTGAACTTTCAAGTAAAGCTGATATAAATATAAGGAAAACAAATGAAACCACTTCTTCTCCTCTTTTGGAAAACCAAACACTTGATCGTGGTATCTATGTCATAGAAGTAAATGGAAAAAATAATTCTTATATAGACGGGTATACACTAAAAGTAACACCTACTTTTTATACCGACTCTCATTCGATTCCAGAGAATTGTGTGGATCTGGCTGCCGGTGAAAAACAACCAATAATAGACAGCAGCTTTTATGTATCTATCTTTTCTAAGGATTTATTTGAGACACAGGATGATAAAAAAATAAGAATACTTTCTTCAAAGGATGCAACTTTTGAGGTCAAGTCACCTTGTGGCTCACCAACAGGAGCAAACTTAAACGATGAAACCGACAAAGATATAGAATTAGTAAAAGCAAACGGAGACCCGCTAGACACATATACAAAATATAACTGTAATATAGAAGTAACAAGCGATGATGGAGATGTGGTTGTAAAAACAATTCCAGAGTTCAGTATATATGACGTTTTAGATCTTAATAATTATGATGAGTTTGCTGCAGATATAGCGACAAGTGATAGTTATACTGCTTTTGGTGCATCCGGAAATGGTACCAGCGACAGAGGTGCTGTATATCTGTTTGAAAAACCTGATAACAGTGGGGAAGAGTGGAAAAAAAGAATTGAATTTTCAGATAATAATGGAGGATATGGAAAGGTTGCTGTTTCACTAGGCACTGGTGATAGTTTTGGAGGAGCAGTTTCTCTTGACGACGACACTCTTATAGTTGGAGCAGAATTTGATGATGATGGAGGGGGTAATCGCGGAGCAGTTTATATCTTTGAAAAATCAAGCGGAGTCTGGTCTCAAACTCTTAAGATATCAGATAACGGAGGAGATGGGAGTAATGGAAAATTAGATATTGATTTAGAGAACAGTGATAGATTTGGATCTTCGGTAGCATATTCAAATCTAGGTATTCTGGTTGTAGGTGCACTTGGGGATGATGATGGTGGGAGTGAAAGAGGTGCGGCATATATATTTAGTCGTAATTCTTCTGGAGTGTGGTCTCAAAACATTAAAATATCAGACAACGATGGTGCATCTGGTAAATCAAATATTGATTTAAGTGATTGGGATTTCTTTGGTTCTAGTGTAGCGATATATGCAGATACATCTGAAAGAGTAATCGCAGTAGGAGCACCAAACTCTACAAATACTGATACTGGAGCTGTTTATATCTTTGAGAGACAAACAAATGGAAATTGGGATCATATAAATACAATCTCTGAATCAGCCGCAGGTACAAAAGATACACAAATAGATTTAGGCAATTATGATTTTTTTGGTTCTAGTGTGGGGTTATATAAAGACACTCTTGTAGTTGGTTCACCAAAAGATGATGATGGAGGTAATGCCTTTGGTGCAGTGTATGTATTTGAAAAGGAAAATACTCTAGTAACACCTGAGGTTTGTACAACCAGTTATTATTGTAGCAATACATCATATTCTTCATTTTGTGGTGGTTATAGTGTAAGAGGAACTACATGCTACCCACGGTTAACTAGAGATGGTGTTTGTTCAAATTTGCCTGCACTTACGTCGACTACATGTACACCAGCAGTATACGAAGATAAATGGGTATTAAAAAACAAAATCTCAGACAATGCCGGAGACGCAGGAAAGATAGATGTGTCTTTCTTGGGGCTAGGAGGAGAATCTTATTTCGGAAACTCTCTAGAGATATATGATGACTTACTTATAATAGGAGAACAAGATAAAGGAGGAGAAGCACTTTTTGAAGGAGCGGCACATATATTTAAAATAAGCGGAGGTGAGTTCAACTACTCTGAAACCATCAGTAACGGTTATCCAAATAATTAAAATATTATGATAAATAACAAATCAACCAAACTAAACACATTAACAACACTAACAGTGCTTTTTATCACCTTGTTTGTTTTTCTTACTGCTTTTGTAAGTTCACAAAGCACAGTTGACTTTGTACCACCAACACAAAACCCGCCACAAGCAAACATAAATCCTTTTGATACAGGAGAACTTTCGCTTCCTGTGTGTGGAGATGCTCAACTATTAACCTTTAGTTCTGGATCTTTTACTTGTGCGAATGATTATAAAACACAAACAGAAAAAAATAT
>JABABE010000025.1 GCA_014238395.1 Candidatus Kaiserbacteria bacterium | reverse complement strand
CTGGGAAAAACCCAATAAAATCAAGTATTATAGAGAGTTTTAACAAGCATTTGTACACTAAATTAAAAACAAAATACCCAGAAAACAAGATTTCAGCCGATTTATTTGGTATGGTAACAGCAAGAGACACCGGACTAGGGATAGGACAAAAATTAAGCTCATTTATACCATACTATGACTACATCTCTCCTATGATCTACCCAAGCTTATACCCAAATAACTACGATGGTATAGCACACCCGAACAATCACGAATACAAAATTGTTTACGATGCAGTTTTGTCTGGAGTGAGATATATTGATAAATATAATTTAGAAAATGGCACAGACTATCCACACTCATTACTAAGACCTTGGATACAGGGATACACATGTACGTGGTGTAGCGGATATAAAAATGTCCGAGTTGATATAGACGAACAGAAGCAAGCTGTAACAGATAATAATCTTAATGGATTTTTGCTTTGGAACTCTTCGAATAAGTACAGCATATAATTTACTATTAATTTGTGAATACGTTTTCCATCAAAGAAGTAAAAGAAGAATCTGATTTTGATCCAACAAAACATTTTTCACACACTTCTTTCACACAATCATTTTTGTATGGAAAGTGGCAGCAAGCAGTTGGAAGGAAAGTAAAAAGATTTGTAATAAATCAAGACAGCAAACCGAAAGCTTATTTTCAAATAGTTGTGCATCCGCTCATTTTTAAAAAAACTTATTGTTACATACCATACGGACCAATTGTAGACGATGTTTCAATAGACCTGTTGAAGTATATAAAAAAAGAAATAAAAAAAATTGCAAAGTCAGAAAATTCTGTATTTGTAAAACTAGATTTCACACCTAAAATATCAAGCAAAATACTCAATCAAGTATTTACTAAATGTTCTAAATTTTTTATAAGATCAGCTATTTTTCAATCAAGGAATGAAAGATTTTTACCAATCACAAAGTCAGAAGAAGAATTGTTAAAGGATATGCATCAAAAAACAAGATACTGCATAAGACTTTCTCAAAGAAGTGGATTGACCACACATACCATTGATAGAGATTTTTCTAAGTATTTTGATACATTTATTAACTTAATGCAGATTACATCAAAAAGAAACGGGTTTAGATTGCACACAAGTGATTATTATAAAGGCGTATTTCAAAATCTAAGAGAAGGTATTGACTATATCAGTATCACAAAATATAATGATGAGATATTATCAGCATCTCTTGTCTGTGTGGTTGGCAAGACTGCTACATATGTATATGGTGCTTCAAGCAATGCTCAAAGGAAACAATCACCAGGACTCCTTGGTTTGTGGAATGCTGTTTGCGCCGCAAAACAAAAAAACTACACCATTTTTAATTTTGGAGGAGTTATAAAACTCAAATTTAGAAACTATGAAACACTAGCAAACTTTAAAGAAAAGTTTGGAGGTGTTAATGTAGAGCATTCTGATTTTTTTGATATTGTGATAAATCCTTTTTACTATGCCGCATACACACTCAGAAGGATTTTAAAAAATATAAAATAATAATTGATTTGTATTTATTTATCGTATACAAATTGTAAAATTTAAAACCATAGGAAATGATACAAAAAATCTTATATATAAAGGTTTTCTAGGCAGGACTTGCAAAAACTTCATTAAGGATGTATACTTATTTTTGTGATACAAAAATAAGTATACATCCTTAGTGCATTATTTATAACAAAAGAAAATAACCTTTCGATCCTCTCTCCACCCAAACATACAAGAGATCGTAGTAGAAGATACTGAATCATCCGGTTTAATAATAAAATACTCTAATCGTGAATGGTGTTTAAGTGAGATATAATAGACATATGAACAACAAAGAAAAAATAAAAGAAATGGTTTTAAAGAAATTGTCATTAAAAGATATTGCACAGAAGCTTTCTTTAGAAGTTTCTACAATAGAAAACAAAGTAGAAGAAATAAAAAATAATAACCCTGATGTTAATTTGAGCTATTTAAAACCTAAAAATGATATATTTAAAAAAGTTAACAAGGCAATAGATTGTATAAAAAAAAGACAAAATCAGATGCATATTGGAATGAACGAGTTAAAAAATAAAGATATATTTAATGAACTAAATGAAAAAATATCTTATTGGGATATACGATTAGTACGTCTTTTTATTAAAGAGCAAGAATATAAGAAGTTTAAAACAAATTTAACAAAAGAAGAAAAAGATATAATAGAAAATAATTTTGTTGATTTTGACAGTGTCAAAAATAGTGTAGTATACGGTATACCAGCTTTTTTAAATTGGAAACAAAAACATTTTAAAAAAGATTCAGTCGTAGAATTTGCAAAAAAATATATTGTAGATGTAAAAGCAATAAATAAAAAAAGAAAAAACGGGGTAATTGGTGTGTCACATATATTAATTAAATATAAAGATAGCATAAAAGAACCTATATATCTAAAGGATCTAGTGTGTGTAGATTATTGTAGGGCTGGAGGTAAAAAATCAAAATTAATGTTTCTTCTTGAAGAAACAAAGAGATCCACTTCAAACCATGATAAACAAAAAAAAGCAGGTGTAGAATTTATGAAATCTACAGTTAAAAATGTGAAGAAATATATTAATTTTTTAAAACCAGATAGTATTATTTTTATTCCACATTCAGTCAAAAGGAATTATCAAATTATGGAAGAATATAAAAAATTACTAAAAAATAACATTACCATTGATGATTTAAAGAAAAAACCTGGCTTCCGAGCTCAAAAAGAACTATCAAAAATGGATGAGAAAAAAATAAATGCTGACAGTTCCTTTAGTATTAATAAGAAAAAAGAAAAAAACTACAAAAAAATATTACTGATTGACGACCTTTCTTCATCAGGTGCTACTTTAAATCAAATGGCAAAAAAAGTCTATTCGAAATATGATGCAAAAGACATATATGGAATTGCAATTTTAGGATCAGATACTGGAATATTACCACCAGAAAGAATCGCATAAGATTTTTTTTGAGGCACGAGCGGGAATCGAACCCGCGATAGAGGTTTTGCAGACCCCTGCCTTACCACTTGGCTACCGCGCCAGATTCATATCTTTGATGTGGAATATGATTTTTGGTACACG
>JABABE010000024.1 GCA_014238395.1 Candidatus Kaiserbacteria bacterium | reverse complement strand
AATTGCTTTGTTTTTTCTATTCCTTGACCAAGTGTTTTGTCTTTATATGAATAATATGCACCAGATCTTTTTATAACACCAACTTTTTCAGCTATTACAACAAGTTCACCTAATTTTGATATTCCGCTATTATACATAAGGTCAAAACTCGCTGTTTTAAAAGGTGCCGCTACTTTGTTTTTTACTACTTTTACTTTAACTGTATTTCCTATAACTTCATCACTATCATTTTTTATTTGTTTTGATCTTCTTATATCTATACGGACCGAAGAATAAAATTTTAAAGCCTTGCCGCCTGGTGTTGTCTCTGGATTACCAAAAAGTATTCCGATTTGCATTCGTATTTGATTTGTAAATATAACTATGGATTTTGATTTTGCAACTATTGCTACAAGTTTTCTCATAGCCTGGCTCATTAGTCTTGCTTGTCTTCCGATGTGTGTGTCAGACATCTCTCCGTCTATTTCTGCTTGCGGGGTTAGTGCAGCTACTGAGTCTACAACTATCACATCCACTTCATTACTTCGTACAAGTCTATCAACTATTTCCAATCCTTTTTCTCCAGAGTTTGGTTGTGATATTAAAAGTTCTTTTGTATTTACGCCTATTTTTGATGCATAGACAGGGTCGAGGGCGTGTTCTGCATCTATAAAAGCACAAAGGCCGCCGCTTTTCTGTGCTTCTGCTATCGTATGCAGACACAGTGTCGTTTTACCAGAACTTTCTGGTCCAAAGATTTCGATTATCCTTCCTCTAGGTAGTCCTCCTATCCCCATAGCTAGGTCAAGACCCAAAGACCCGGTAGACACAGCAGCCACATCGACTTTCGCAACATCACCAAGACACATAACAGAATCTTCTCCAAACTTTGATCTTATGTCCTTTAATACATTGTCTATGTTCTTTTTATCTTTTTTCACTATCTGTAGTATAAACTGTTTGTTCTTTTTCTGCTATTTTAAAACGATTCTTTTATATAAAACCCTACTTCTTTTACCAGATTTACCAACTGCCTGAAACTTTATTATATTAAAACTAATCTTGCCAGTAGCTAGGTATTTTTATGCTAAGTTTATTTGAGATTTTGTCTTTCTAATATTGTATTTAGCGTTTTTAATAATTCAGGAAATTTTAAAAAACCGGAAGACTCATTAAAATGACCTCCTTTTTTTATCACTTGGTTTGTAGTACTAACTTTGTTAGCAAAAAGTAATAATTCTTGTTTTGATAAAAAAGGGTCGTTATCTGAATAAATGCAATGAACAATTTTTGAAAATTTTTTTATATCACTTATATCAATACCTTGAAGATAAAATTCTTTATTCAAATCATCAAAGTCTTTGTCTCCGCTTAAAAAATCATAAAAACCTGATATAAGAATTAAACTATAAACTGAAATTTTATTTTTAACCAAAAAATCTATAATAAACGGACAACCAGAACTGTGTGCAATAAAAACCGTGTCATTATTAATAAATTTTTTATATTGTAGTAATATTTTTTCCCAAGATTTATAATTTTGATCTTCTGGAGTAGGGAAATGTGGAATAAAAACTTTAATATCCTTACTCATTTGAATATTTTTTAAAAGCCAAGGAAACCAATTTTCATCAGGATTGCCTAATGTGCCGTGTATTAGAAATATATTTCTCATGTTTGTTTTTTATTCATCTGCTATTTTAAAACGATTCTTTTATATAAAAACCTACTTCTTTTACCAGATTTACCAACTGCCTGAAACTTTATTATATTAAAACCAAGTGAAAGGGGAAGAGTTTCACTAAATTCTCCAAGCCGTGTTAGATATATTTCTCTATCATTTATATAAAAATGACTACTCCTTTTAACTACACCCGACACATTGACTGGTGTTTCTGTCTCATATATGTTTATCGGGTATTTTATCTCTATAGATGGACCAATTATAATATTTGTAGATCGAAGTGCCGTGTATATTATTACCGAACCACAAACAAAAAAGACAACAAAGGGATAAAACCTTTTGCTAATATTCATTATTCGTCTTCATCGTGAAGTATTTCCCTTGGTTTTGTACCTACTTGTGGGCCGACTATTCCTCTTTCCTCAAGTATATCTATCAACCTTGCTGCACGAGAATAACCTATTTTTAATTTTCTTTGTAGGAACGAAGTAGACGCTTTTTTATTTTTAATAACTATCTCTTCTGCTTGTGGCAGCAGGTCGTCATCTTCATCAGAACCAACGCTTAAGGATGTTCCATCAGACGCCTTTGTTTGTAAGTCTATCAATTCAGTCTCAGGGTCTATACCTTGTAGTAACTTAGAAATCTTTTTAACCTCATCATCAGATACAAAAGCAGATTGCATTCTTTCTGGCTTTTTTAGTTCCGGACTTAAATACAGCAAATCCCCTTGTCCTATCAAGCTTTCAGCGCCGCGACCGTCTAATATGGTTCTTGAGTCTATCTGTGATGCAACTTGTAATGCAAACCTAACTGGTATGTTTGCTTTCACGACACCAGTTATCACATTTACAGACGGCCTTTGTGTAGCTAGTATCATATGTATACCCACGGCACGACTTTTTTGTGCTAATTTTATTATTCCAGATTCTATTTCTCTTGGATAAGCCTGCATAAGGTCAGCCAACTCATCAAAAACCATGATGATATAGGGCATAGGACCTTCTTTTGCTTCTATCTTTTTATGATACACAGATATGTCTCGTATCTTATATTTTTCAAACATTTCGTATCTTTTTTCCATCTCAGAGGCAGCCCATTTTAATATTTTTACCGCATCTTTTGGATTGGTTATAACTGGTGTGTACAGATGCCCTATGCCGTTATATAGAGTAAGTTCTACTCTTTTTGGGTCTACCATTATAAACTTCAATCTATCTGGTCCGTACTTATATAACAAAGAGATTATAATATTGTGTAATAAAACACTTTTACCAGATCCTGTGGTTCCAGCTACAAGCGCGTGTGGCATTTTTGATATATCTACTATTCTCACTTCTCCAGATATGGTTTTACCTACTGCTACAGGAAGAGAAACTTTTGAATTTCTAAGTTCCTTGCTGTTTATTAATTCTTTCAGTGAAACAGTGGCTCTTTTTGTATTTGGTATTTCTATTCCTACTAGCGACTTACCTGGGATAGGGGCCTCTATTCGGATAGGGTGACTTGCAAGCTCAAGCTCTAAGTTTGTTTGTAGAGATACTATTTTTTGCAGTCTCACATTCTGTGATGGTTTGATAGAGTACCTGGTGCATGTCGGTCCCACTGTTATTTCTTCGACAACAACATCTATATTAAAGTTTTTCATAACTCTTGTTATTATGTTTGCATTTTCTTTTGTGTCATATTTCACATTTACCTTTTTAGCAGAAGATAAAATACTTATCGGTGGTTTTTTATATTTCCTTGTTCCTGGTTTTCTTGCTTTTTGTATATTTTCTTTTTTCTTTTTTAATTTAACTTTTGTTTGCCCAGTATCACTTGCTTCATCAAACTCCTCATCTTCATACTCCTCTTCATATTCTTCCTCTTCATCCTCCTCTTCGTACTCTTCATCTTCCTCCTCCTCTTCTTCGTCATCTTCCCACTCTCCGTCATCGACCTCCTGTGTGTCATCTGTATCTATCTCTTTGTTAAAAGCCCAATAAATTATCTTTTTAAAGTTTATTATCCCTATCATTGACAAGCTTACAAAAAATAAAATAGGTAAAAGAATAAGTGTAAATGTATCAAACAAATTTATGAATATATCTATCAGATGATTACCAAAAGATCCACCTCCTCCAACTTGGTTTTCACCGCTTGGTCTGATCCATGCAGACAACACGCAAAGAGAAAAGAAAAAAAGAATGTATCCAGAATTGTAACGAAGTTGGTTTTTAATATGTTTGTGTTTTGTGGAGCGGTATGTGATGGAGAGTAGGTATGCGATAAGTACGAAATATCCAAAACCAAAAGTATTATAAAAAACGCTCTTTACAAAGATACCAAACACTCCAGCAATATTTAAAAAAGAGAGTATAAGCAGTGCCGCAAAAACTGCTGTGGTTATACCTCTTATATATGGGTTATGAAAAGACACCACAATCTTGTGAATAAACTGGAAAAAATTAACTATAAAGCCACTGATAAATCGAAAAATTTTATATAGTATGTTTTTGTCTGACTGCATTTTATTGTTTGTATATCTATAATAACCTAAATATGTTGATGTATTAGATGTTTCTGTTATGACAGGTTTATAAACACAAACGACAAAATACACAGGATCTACATATTAACAACAAGGTCTACAACACCCCACACAGTTTTGTTTTTTAGTATATAATAAAATTGTTATTAGAAACACCCTTTTTATAGGGGTGATATTTTAATAACAACAAATTATAAAATTTTTAATCGATTATGAGTTTTAACAAAAAATATAACATGCGGAAAAATCTTGTTATTGCTTTTTTGAGTATTTCTTTGGCATTCGGTTCAAGTACATTCGCGGTGTACGGACAATCAAATGACTTTGGTGATTTTAGTAACTTTAGTGATGCACAGATTCTTCAGTTTATTGCACAGTTACAACAATTACTTGCTCAGAAAAATGGACAGTATCAGAACAGTTCAGCGCAAGCTGCATCATCTGTATATGTTTCTAGTGGGTGTTCATACACCTTCACAAGGAATTTAACACTTGGTAGTTCTGGTTCAGACGTCAAAAAACTTCAAGAGTTTTTGAACTCTGATTCAAGCACATTAGTTGCTACATCAGGAGCAGGGTCAAAAAATCAAGAAACAAATTATTTTGGACCAGCTACTAAAAGTGCTGTTGCAAAGTTCCAAAACAAATATGCTTCTGAAGTATTGGCACCATTTGGTTTGACTAGTGGAACGGGATACTTTGGCCCTTCTACCAGATCAAAAGCAAATCAAGTTTGTTCTGCACAAACTGTATCTTCAACTTCACAGCAACAACAGCAACAAGTTGAGATACCAGTACAACAATCACAAAACTACAACCAAAATTTTGTAGCTAGTGGTGCTACTCTTGCTGTAAATGCAACACAACAACCTAAAAATGGTATTGCTGTTGAAAATGCACAAAGAGTACCGTACACAAACATAGTACTTACAGCTGGATCAGATGATGTTTTGGTT
>JABABE010000023.1 GCA_014238395.1 Candidatus Kaiserbacteria bacterium | reverse complement strand
GATCAAATATCATAGATTTAGATCCAGCAACACCAAGTATTTCGGTAGGATTGGCGTGAATTTTTTTTTAGTCTTTTTCAATGACTCTCTTTATAAATTCTCTACCAACATTACCTACGCCGAGAATAAAGATATATTGTTTCATGTTCTTTTTATTATAGCAAAATCAGATAAAAGAGTAAATTTTGTGTTTGAGAATTTTAAAAATGTAATATGCAAGCGATTTTGGCACTCAACATGGGAGAGGTCACAGGTTCGAATCCTGTATCGCCCACAATAATCTCATAAACTGCTGTGATATAATTAATTTATGAGTAAAAGTAGAACTTACATAAACAAGCTTGCAGAGAATACTGGAAAGAGTGTGATGATAAAAGGGTGGGTCGAGACAGCAAGGGACCAGGGAAAACTAATGTTTCTAGATTTTAAAGATATGACTGGTGTGGTGCAGGGTGTGATATTACCAAAAAACACAACAATCAAGGATAAAGAAAATCTCCGAGAAGGTGTCGCTGTTGTCGTGGAGGGTGTAGTTAATGCTCGACCCGAAAAAAACGTCAAAAAAGGTGTATTAAATGGAGACATAGAACTTGAGATACTTGATATATTGATATTAAATACTTGCGATCCTATGCCAATGCCGGTTGACGGTGATACAAGGGAAGTAAATGAAACAACCAGATTACAGTACAGATGGCTTGATATGAGATCAGAGCGAATGCAAAAAAACATTAAAAACAGGTTTAAGGTGCAAAAGTTTATGAGGGATTTTCTTATTAAAGAAGACTTTATAGAGATAGAGACCCCAATACTTTCTGCGCCGACACCAGAGGGTGCTCGTTCATATGTTGTCCCAAGCAGAATCAAAAAAGGAAAGTTTTATTCACTCCCACAATCTCCACAGCAATACAAACAAATGTTAATGGTCGCACAGTTTGAAAAGTATTTTCAGTTTGCTCGTTGTATGCGAGACGAGGATTCTAGAGGAGACAGACAGCCAGAGTTCACACAGCTTGATCTAGAGATGTCTTTTGTGGATGAGGAAGAGGTGATGGAGATAAATGAAAAAATGATAATTGAAATGGTAAAAGAGGTCTACCCGCAAAAGAAAATACAGGAGATACCTTTTCCAAGAATCTCGTATAAAGAAGCGATGGAAAAATACGGCTCAGATCGCCCTGACCTACGAAAAGATAAAGACGACAAAGAGCTTTTGTCGTTTGTGTGGGTTGTTGATTTTCCTATGTTTGAGAAGACAGACTCCAGTGACAATGAAGACAAGACAGGAGAATGGACTTTTACGCACAACCCGTTTTCAAAACCAAAAGATGAATATATGGATGCACTTATGCAAAAAAAAGATGTAGAAAAAATTATCGCATCTCAATATGACATTATTCTAAACGGATTTGAGATAGGTGGCGGTAGCATACGAAACCATAAACCAGAAGCTGCAAGAAGAACATTTGAAATAATGGGGTATGAGGATCAAAGGATAAAAGAAAGTTTTGGAAAGATTTTGGACTCACTAAAGTACGGGGCACCTCCACACGGTGGCATAGCTTTTGGGTTTGACCGCTTGATGATGATTTTAGAAAATGAAAAAAGTATAAGAGAAGTAATACCGTTTTCAAAAACGAGTGAAGGCATAGACGCGACTATGGATGCGCCAGGGGACATAGGTACAAAGCAAAAAAAAGAACTGGGACTATAAGCAAAGGATTGATATGGAACTTATTGACATAAGAGAAGTTAATAAAAACATCAAGCTTGATATTAGGTATGCGACAAAAAATAATTTTACAAATGAAAAATTGTATTCAAAACATATTTGCTTGTTGAGAAAAGAGGTCTGTTTAGCTTTGGACAAGGTTCAAAAAGAATTGGAAAAACAAAACCTGTCACTGATTATCTGGGATGGGTACAGGCCGCATATGGTCCAGAAAATTTTATTTTCTAAGTTTTCTGATACAAATTATGTAGCAAAAAACTCTAATCACGCAAAAGGTGTGTCAGTGGATGTGAGTCTGTGTGATAAAAAAGGCAAGGAGCTCAAAATGCCAACGGATTTCGATGACTTTTCAGAAAAGGCAGGAACAAAATTTACCAACCTTACAAAAGAGAAGATTTTAAATAGAAACTTGTTATCCAGTGTAATGAAAAAACACGGATTTTTACAAAACAAATTGGAATGGTGGCACTTTGATTTTGTTCCTCTTGTTAACTCTACAAATTTCAACATAAATATTTAGATAAAAAAGACAAATACTGTATAATATTAATACAATGGATAATAGATTAATACACATGCTCAGATCAGCAAGACAAGCTGGAAAAATTTTGCGAAGGTATTTTGGAGAAACACTTGAGACATCTTTAAAAACAAGTATTACAGACTTGCAAACAAAAGCAGATGTAGAGGCGGAAGAAAGAATTCTCAGTATATTAAAAGAAGAATATCCAAAATATAATATACATTCCGAGGAAAGAGGTTTTGAAGACAAAGGATCAGAATACACTTTTGTTATAGACCCAATGGACGGGACAAATAATTTCTCTTTAGGGATACCAAATATTTCTATCTCAATAGCACTTATGCACAGAGATGTAACGTTGTCTGCTGTTGTTCACTCACCATTTTTGGAAGGGACATATTATGCTACCCGTGGTGATGGAGCTTTTTTTGATGGTCTCAGAGTATATGCTAGTACAGAGACAGATATCTCAAAATCAACAATCATAACAAGTAAGGGTTATGGGTCGTCTTTGAAGTTTGAAAGAGAATTGACAAAAGGGCTGCACGAAAAACAAACAAAACGGATTTTAAACCCTTGGTCAACCGCGTACACTATGGCACTTATTGGTGCTGGGCACATTGAAGGGATGGTTTCTTGTGGCGCTGAAATATATGATATCGTTGCGGCAAAACTAATTGCAAGAGAAGCTGGTGCACTGATTACTGACTTAGAAGGGGGTATTGATACTGACCAAAACAATTCTTTCATTGTAGCGTGCACAAAAGAAGTACAAAAAGAATTAATAGAAATTTGTAAAAAAGCTAAGGAATAAATTTTAATCACAGGTTTTATGGGTATTTTTGCAGAGCTAAACAAAAAACACTCAAAATCAAAAAAGAAAAAAAACGAATACTACTTTAAAACTAAAAAAGGGCAATATGGGTTTGGAGATGTGTTTGTTGGGATTTC
>JABABE010000022.1 GCA_014238395.1 Candidatus Kaiserbacteria bacterium | reverse complement strand
TTTGTGTGTTTATATGGCATACATATATCAAACCAAACACAAGAGGGTTTATTTAAAATTGTATTTTTAGATGTAGGGCAAGGGGATTCTGTTTTTATTGAAGATGAAAATGGGTTTCAGATACTTATAGATGGAGGAAGGGGAAATAAAGTTCTTTCTGAGCTTTCAGCTGTAATGTCTTTTTATGACAGGAGCATAGATGTTGTGATAGCTACACACGGTGATGCTGATCACATAGGAGGGCTGATACCTGTTTTTGACAGATATAAAGTGGATGTAGCAGTTACAAATACACAAAAAAAGAACACCAATGTATACAGGGAACTTATAAAAAGAATTACCAAAGAGTCAAAACACATAGTAATAGACAAACCAAAAAAAATAATAACCTCTAATGGAACAGAGTTAGAGTTTCTTTGGCCACTGTCAGATGAAATTACGGATGCAAACAATGCGTCTGTGGTTACATACATAAACACACACGGAAATAAAATTTTACTAACAGGTGATATATCAAAAAGTGTTGAAGATACTTTAACAAATATATATACTGATAAGTTAAAAGATATAGAGATATTAAAGGTTGCACATCATGGATCAAAAACGTCATCAAGTAGTGATTTTATAGAACATACAAGCCCTGACTATTCAGTTATAAGTTATGGGAAAGACAATAGATACGGACACCCTCACGAAAAAACTTTGCATACATTAAAAGAAAACCAAAGTGAAATACTGTTAACAGTAGACGGACAAATAGAGTTTGCTATTTCAAATGATGGTAGATTAAACTATAGTCAATAATATGGAACAAAAGATAGCATTTAACGTTTTAAAAACTGGAGCAAATGTATTTTTAACAGGTGGACCAGGAACTGGAAAAACATTTTTATTAAACCAGTACATAAATTTTTTAAGAGAAAACAAAATAAATTATTCTGTTGTAGCACCGACCGGGATAGCAGCAATGCACGTTGGAGGCTCTACTGTGCATTCTTTTTTTGGACTTGGTATCTCTGATCGATTTGACGATATGCAGATAGATGCAGCTTGCTCCAAAAGACACGTATATCAAAAGGTAAAGGATATGAAAGTACTTGTTTTAGACGAGGTGTCCATGCTTTCCCCTGAGATTTTTGGCGCTATAGACGGGGTACTAAAAAATATAAAACAAACAAAAAAAATTTTTGGAGGCATACAGGTCGTGCTTTGTGGAGATTTTTTTCAACTGCCTCCTGTCCAGAAAATAAAAAAAATAAGAAGATTTGCTTATCATAAAGATCTTTGGGAGACGCTTGATTTAAATGTATGCTATCTAAAACAAAAATTTAGACAACAAAAAGGTGAAAAACTAATTTCTATATTAGATGAGATGCGGAAAGGAAGTGTATCAGAGGATTCTATGGCAGCCTTCCGGGGTAGGTATAACAAAGATCCACAAAAAAAAGGGAACAAAAATATAAAACTTTTTACACATAATGCTGATGTAGAATCAATAAATCAAAAAGAACTTGACTCTATAGAAAATCCTAAAAATATTTTTATAGCAACGAAAAAAGGATCAAAAAAGGACATAGAAAAAATATTTTCTTATTCTATGGTGCTTGAAAAACTTGAGCTAAAAGTTGATGCGTTGGTCGTCTTTATAAAAAACAATATAAACCGCGGATATATAAATGGTACTGTCGGCAAGGTTGTTTCTTTTGATACTGTAACAGGAAATCCGCAGGTAGAGATTTTTTCTGGAAGGGTGATAGATGTATTAAAAGAAGAATGGAGTATTGGAGTGGATTCGGGTGCAGTAACTGCAATCGTGGAACAATTGCCATTAAGGCTTGCATGGGCTATGACAGTACATAAATCACAAGGAATGACTCTTGATTCTGCTGAAATTGATTTATCTAAAACATTTGAAAAAGGACAAGGCTATGTGGCACTATCACGACTCAAGACTTTAGACAATTTAAAATTACTAGGACTAAACCAAAAAGCACTAGAAGTTGACCCTGATGTAATTAGGATAGATAAAATTTTTCAAAAAAAATCAAATGCAGCAGAAGAAAAATTTAAAAAATACACCAATCAAGATGTAGAGCTTTTTGCAGAAACATTTGTAGAACTTTGCGGAGGTGATTTTGTTAATGTTTATTTTGACTGT
>JABABE010000021.1 GCA_014238395.1 Candidatus Kaiserbacteria bacterium | reverse complement strand
TGCATCACCACCTGATTTTTGAAACTCAATCTTTATACAAGATGCCATTTTAGCAAACTCTTTACTCCTGCTGCTGTCAGTCGCTTGTTTTTTGTGTTTTATTTTAGACCATTTGTTGTGTCCAGACATAATTAAAAAACAGAACCAGTAACACGGGAAACCTCTTCTAAAGTTGTTTCCCCAGATAAATATTTTTTTATACCATCTTGTTTAATTGTTAAAAAGCCTTGTCTTAAAAGTTCTCCTTTAATTTCCTCTGCACCACCACCAGAAAACAAAATTTTTTTCATTTCAGAGTCAACCAACAAAGCTTCATACAAACCAGTAACACCCAAATAACCACCATGACACCTTCCTTCGTTGTAACCAGGGTTTGTTTTAAATACTTTAGAAAAATCTGGTTGAAACGACTTTTTTTCTAATTCAGGAAAACCTTCTACTAATTCTTTTATTTTTGTTTTAACTTCCTCTGAGAGATTTTCTTTTTCTTTTGAATCTGGACATATTTTTCTAATCAATCTTTGGGCGACAATCAAATTTAAAGCAGATGCTATTGTTTGAGGTGAGATACCAAGTTCCATCAACCTAGGTATAGCACCAGAAACATCGTTTGTATGAAGTGTAGAAAAAACCAAGTGTCCGGTTAGTGCGGCGTCTACAGCTACTTTTGCCACCTCAGGGTCTCTTATCTCTCCAACTAAAATAATATCAGGATCTTGCCGTAAAATTGCTCTTAAACCAGTTGCAAATGAATAGTCTTTTGTTATAGGTGTTTGAACTATTCCGTCCACATGGTACTCAATAGGTTCTTCGAGTGTTATTATTTTTATTTCTGGTGTTAAAACTTCTCGTAAAAAAGAATAGAGAGTTGTCGTTTTTCCAGAACCCGTTGGACCAGTGACAATCACCATTCCGTGCGGTTTTTTTATTTCTTTCTTAAAAACAGCAAGAAGTTTTTCTGGTATCCCAAGACTAGACAAACCAACTTTTGTTGTATTCGGGTCTAATATACGGATAACAACAGATTCTCCGTATGGGTTTGGGATAGTGGACACCCTTGATTCTATGTCCCTGTTACTTGTTCTTATTGTGAACCTACCATCTTGGGCTATTTTTGTATTGCTTATTTTCATATTACAAATAAGTTTTATTCTAGTTTCAATTTTTTTTCCAGCATCTTTGTTAAATTCATATATATTAGATAACACCCCATATACTCTGAATCTAAGTAAAAGCCCGTTTTCTATTGATTCAAAGTGTATATCAGATGCACCCAGTGAAATAGCAGAAACAAGTATGGTTGAAATTTGTTTTGTTGTTCTATATGTATGACTTTCTTTTTCTGTATCCTTTAATTTTTCTTCTATTTCATCGATGGTGGTAGTGGACTCGCTTGCGGCATCAAATTCTTTTTGTTTTGATAAGTCTATTAAACCAGCAGAAACAACAGTGGTTGTTTTTATATCGTCATAATACTGAATAATTTTTCCTATAGTTTTATTAGAAGCAAAGTGTTTTCCTATAGAAAACCCTCTTGAAATAAGATTTTGTTCTAATTTAATAGCGTCCTGGTTTTTAATATCTCTTATAGCAACAAAAAGTTTTTTTCTCTCTCTTTTGTATATAACAAAAGATGCTTTTTGTGCTTGTTCTTTTGTTATAAGCTGAAGTGCACTTAGGGAAACAGAGGAAGCAAAATTAGACAAAGTAGGTATCCCATACCTCTGAGACAAAAATTCTAAAAGCCGCTCTTCCTCTTTTTCTTTTATCCCTTGTAATTCTGCTGATAATTTATCTGATTTAAAGTCAATCACAATGACATTGTAACATGCGATTGTGATATCATATTAAAATAAGTGAAAGAAGAAATAGAGAGACTCAAAGAAATAATCACAAATAAAAATAAAAATACCGCTTTTGTTGTTTTTTTATATGGAGACCTGGGGTCAGGGAAAACAACTTTTACTCAATCTTTTGGCGAAACCCTTAAAATTAAAAAAAAGATCACAAGTCCAACATATCAAATCAGAAAGGATTACAAGTTAGATGAAAACATAATGGGTTTTTGCAACTTTGTCCATATAGACTTATATAGAATAGAAAAAAAAGACATAAAAGAAACATTAAAAATAATAGATCTACAAAATATATCAAATATAAAAAGAAACATTGTTTTTATAGAATGGCCAGACAAAGCAGAAAAATTATCAGTTGAAGCTGACACAAAGGTATTTTTTCAACACAAAAAAGATAAATATATAATAGACATAAAGGAACAATGAAAGAAAAACCGAAACTTTTTTTAATAGACACAATGGCACTTCTACACAGGAGTTATTATGTGACGGCTGACCTAAGAACAAAAAGTGGTTTGGCAACAGGTGCTATGTATGGGGCACTTCAGACTATTTTATTTTTTATCAAAAAATATGACCCACAAAACATAATTGCTTGTTTTGATTTGCCAGATAAAACAAAAAGGCACGAAGCTTTCCAAGATTATAAGGCAGGAAGAAGTGAAATTGATGAAGACTTAATTTCTCAAATGAAAAACATAAAAGAAATTTTTCAAGCTGTCGGATTTTCTGTACAATCTATGCCTGGGTATGAAGCAGATGACTTGATAGGTACTTTGTGTGAAAAAAATCAAAAAACTTTCGATATTTTTATAACCACTGTTGACAACGATCTTTTGCAACTTGTAAAACCAGGTATATCTGTTTTCTTACCAAAAAAAGGTTTAAGAAATATGAAAGAATACAACAAAAATGATGTAATAGAAAAATTTGGATTTGGACCAGATAAAATAATCCAATACAAAGGTATGTGTGGAGATCCGTCAGACAACATAAAAGGTGTCGCAGGTATAGGGGAAGTCGGGGCAAAAAAATTACTAGAAAAATTCGATACACTTGAACAAATATATTTGAAAATAGAGTCTGACAGAGAAGATTTTGAAAAAATGGGATTTAAAAAGAGAACAACAGATTTGCTCATTAAAAGCAAAAAAGATGCTTTTTTCTCAAGAGACCTGGCAACAATACATAAAAATGCACCAATATCACTGCCTAAAAGTTCATGTTGCTGGAAAGATCAAACAGATATGAAAAAGGCAGAAGAAGTTTTCAAAAAATACGAGCTTGAAAAAATTTTCTCTAACATAAAAAAAGAATTTGGAGACACGAACAGTGACCAAGGGCAAAACAACAAAGAAGAGATAAAAATATACGACAAAAAAGATATAAAAACAATACAAATACTATATTGGATATTAAATTCAGATATAACAGAAGTAGAGATAGATGAAGTTGTAAAAGAATACAACTCAACAAACCTAACAGAGATAATTAAAACACTTAAACAAAATATAAAAGAAAATGACCTTGTGTATATATATGAAAACATAGAGAAGCCTCTTGTAGATATATTACAAAAAATGGAAAATATTGGTATAAACATAGATATAAAACATTTAAAAAAACTAGAGACAAAAATGAAAAAAGAACTAGAGGAGACAGAGAAAGAGATTTTTAAAATTTCACAAAAAGTATTTAATGTAAATTCTACAAAGCAAATGTCTGAAGTTTTGTTTGTGGATATGGGGCTTGGAAAAAAGAAAATTAAAAAAACACCAAAAGGAGCAAGGTCAACAAAAGAATCTGCGCTGGCAGATATATGTGATGAATCACCTATAATCAAATTTATATTAAAACATAGAAAAACATCAAAACTTTTAAAAACATATGTATTGCCTATACAAGATCTTGTAGATGACAAGCAAAGGTTGCACGCTACCTTTATACAAAATGGAACAACAACAGGAAGATTTGCATCAAAAAATCCAAACATACAAAACATACCGATAAAAACAAAAGAAGGTAACGAAATAAGAAATGCTTTTGTTGCGACAAAAGGGTATTCGCTAATTTCTTTTGATTACAACCAACTCGAATTAAGGCTTGCTGCGATTATGTCAAAAGATAAAAATCTGCTAAAAATTTTGGAAGGAAATAGAGACATACACACAGAGACTGCCAGTTTAATGTATAAGACAGATATAAAAAACATAACAAAGCAAATGAGGGGCACAGCAAAAGCAATTAATTTTGGAATTTTGTACGGAATGGGGTCGAGGTCTCTCGCAAAATCAATGAATACCTCTCAAAAAGAGGCGCAGGAATTCATCAAAAATTACAATGATACATTCACAGGTCTTATAGCTTTTTTGGACGACACAAAAAGATTTGCAAGAATGCATGGATATACCAAAACACTTTTCGGAAGGAAAAGATACATAAGAGATATAAACTCTTCCATACCTTATCTTGTTTCACAAGCAGAAAGATTTGCTATAAACTCTCCGATACAAGGGACAGAGGCGGATGTAATTAAACTTGCGATGACAGACATTGATAAATATATAGAAAAAAACAAAGACATAGAAATACAAATGCTTTCGCAAATACACGACGAACTTTTATTTGAAATAAAAAACACTGAGGAAAACAATAATGAAGTAACTAAGCACATAAAAAAAATAAAAAAAATAATGGAAGATGTTCTACAAAAAATAAACATAGACACAAAGTTAAACACATCAGTGTGCTTTGGAGAGAAATGGGGGATGTTAACAGAAATAAAAAAATAAAATGCTTTTTATATTAAGCGGCTCTGATTATCCAAAGATTAGAAATCACACAGAAGCTATTATAAATAATCTAAAAAACAGGAAAACAGAAAGCCAATACATCAGAGTTACAGAACAAACTGAGTGTGAAAATCTAGAATCTGTTTTAAATACAAATAGCCTGTTTGGGAAAAAGAAGATTGTTTTTTTTGACAATGCATTTGGAAACAAAGAAATAAAGTATATTTTTGAAAAAAACATAGAGGAGTTAATAAATTCAGAAAACTTTTTTCTTCTACTTGAGTATTCCATCCCAGCAGATTTTTTAAAGAAAAAAGAAATAATAAAAAATTTAAAAAAAATAAAAATTAAAAAAATAGAAAAAAGAGAAGCCCAAACAAAACCAACTTTTTTTCATTTATCAGATCTTTTAATAAAACAAAATAAAAATGCACTTTGGATTGCTTTTTGTAGAGAATCTATAAATAAAGAAAATCTTGATTTAATAATAAATATTATTTCTTGGCAGATGAAAATGATTCTCCTGGCTCACATTTGCAAAAATGCAAAAGAAGCAAAAACAAAAGAGTTTGTTTTCAAAAAAAGTAAGGAAGCTACAAAAAAAATGACAAAAGAAAAAGCTTTGTGGATACTGGAATCATTACAAAAAGAGAACTTCAATCACATAAAGAAAATACCAAAAAGATTGCAGATAGAAAACTGGATATTAAAAAACATTGAAACATGAACGTTTGTTTTGTTAAACTAAAACAATACCGCTTGTAGCTCAGTTGGTAGAGCAACCGGCTCTTAACCGGTGGGTCCCAGGTTCGAATCCTGGCAGGCGGACAAGATAAAATTAATAAACAAGAGTGTCCACAAGGTTGTCATGCTCGTCAAGTAAAATTATTACAGATTTTGACTCTTTCCATAATGTTTCCTCTTGATCCAAAAAAAGTCTCCACTCAGGTAACAAAAAATCAGGGTCATTGTGATGTCTCGTTATGCAGCCGCTTTCTGTGAAAACAGTTTGAACAAAATCCCTACAACTTGCAGGCAAAGATTCTGAATTTCTTAAAGATGTACATAAAGGAAGAGATTCTACAAAATCTCTGCACACATTTCCAGTGTCTATAAAAGTGGAGCTCTGCAAAAACTCTGCTTTTGGTGCTGGACAAGAGCGTTTTATTACAGGGTTAAAGTTTTGAAACTGCTCCCTGTAACCAAGACATTTGTGAATTTTTAATGACTGTCCAATAGGAGAAGTACCACTTGATATAACTATTCTGTCACCAGAGCTGACAATTGTTTCCCCTGGTTCCTCTAGGACAGGACTGGTTTTTTTTATTGATTTTGGTATCTTATAAGTTTTATCTGATTTTTCATAAAATATTTTCCACCCGTCTATTCTTACAGGTAAAACCAGATCACCCACAACATCCAATACAATAAATTCCTCCAAAGGATCTTCTGCAGCAATATTATGACCACTACCAAAGACTATTTTTTTGTAAAAAACAGATTTAGAAAATGTTTTTCCTACAACAGCTTCTTTTCTGTCCACATATGTAGGGTTTTCTCTTGATGCAATATCAGGCAAGAAATTAGATGCAATATTTTGAAAAAAAGTTTCTCTTGCTTTTGGATTAAGGGTAAGATTACCCTGTATAGAGTCAAAATTAGAACCTTTGCCACCAAAGTTAAAAAAAGCAAAAATAAAAATAAAAAGGAAAATCAAGAAAATATGTACTGCTTTCATATACGAATAGTATACTATAACAACTTGTTATAAAAAATAATTTGTGATATATTTAGTTTATGCCTATAACAAAATCAGCAAAAAAAGAACAGCGAGCATCCAAAAGAAAAAAAGTATTTAACCTGCGAAACAAAAGAGATTTAAAAGGATCTATAAAAAAGATACAAAAAGAAGAAGGAGAGACAAATAAAGAAAACATAAAAGCATTACAAAAAGCAGTAGACAAAGCTGTCAAAAAGGGTGTCATTAAAAAAAATACTGGAGCTAGAAAAAAATCTCGCTTTATGAAAAACAGAAAAGCATAATTTTGTACTCTCTATAGTTCAATTGGATAGAACACAGGTTTGCGGAATCTGCGATGGAGGTTCAAGTCCTCCTAGAGAGACAATAAAAATGAGAAGCAGATTGGACTTGTGATACAATACTAATAATGAAAAACACAGAAGAAATAGAGTTGTTTAATTGGGAGGTAAGAGAAGAAAAAATAAAGTGGAACAAACAAACAGAATTCACTTTCATTATAGTTGGAATTACAGCAGCAGTTGTTGCTATTGTCTTTGCTCACTATCTAGCGACTGTCGTCATAGGATTTGCTCTGTTTATATTGATAACACTTGGTAGACAGCCTTCTCGTATAATTTCTTTTTCTATCACCAATCAAGGGATTTTGCTCGATGAAAAATATTACTCTTTAGAAAAAATAAGAGAATTCAATATCGTAGACGACCCAAAGGAAAAAGGAAGGTTGGTGCTTGGTATTGACACTTTTTTTGAAAGAATATCAATACCAATATATGACGACGATTTTGATCATATAGAAAATGCTCTATCGGAGTTAAAGATAAATAAAAATGAAGATCTTTCTCCACCAATTACCGACTTAATTACAAGGTTTTTTTAAAACTTATTTGAATATCGCAAAAAGCAAAAATATTTACAAAATGCTGAATATGATGTATAATAAAGAAATATGAGGTTTTCCACTTTTATATCAAATTTTAAAATAAAGCCTTTCTTTATAGATTTGTTTCTTATCGTATCAACTGTTTTTATACTTTATGGGATTTCTTCTGGTGGTGCTCAGACTTATGCAGAATACTACAATGTAAAAGGATGGGCTTGGAATGATTCTTATGGATGGGCAAGTTTAAATTGTGAAAACGACGACGACTCTGTAGATTGCAGTTCTGACGGAATAAATCCATCTGTCAATTATGGCGTGAAAATAAGCACTAACAAAAACACAGAGTACTTAGAATTATCAGGTTATGCGTGGTCATCGAGCGCAGGGTGGATTTCACTTAATAAAAATGATCTAACTAAAGTTTCAAATTGTGAATCTTCAGATAACCCAGTACCTAGAATAATATATACAAGTTCATCAGACATTGAACTACAAGGCTGCGCTTTAATACTTTTAAATGGAGAGGTGATAAACTTTTCTGGGACGACGACAGATGGAAATAGTTATGGTGTTTCAGGAAGTATAGATTCAGAGCGAAATCCAAATTCTATAACACTTCACAGTTGTGGATGGTCTGATGTTTCTGGATGGTGGAGTTTTGGAGACAAAAAAGCAGATGGATCGGACGACATATGCCACAACAATACAGATAGGAAACACCAAACACTGACAGAGGCCGTTGACACCGAAACAGACGAAATCAGATTAAACACAAGTATAACTGCAACCGAAAACCTTGCGTTGTTTGGTAAAAATGTAGGTATAAACTGGGACTGTGGTGCACCAAGAAAACTTATTTCTTTCGACGGACTAAAGAATGCCGCTACAGGACAGGTGTATGGAAATGAAAACTATGTTGTATCTCTATCAGAGAAAAGATTCAGCATAGAATGCAGTGACCCATTGTTTGGAACTGATACAGCAGAGACTACTGTAGAAGCACACAGAGTTAGAGTGACACTAGATGCTACTCCGTCTGTTATTAATCCACCAGAAGGAGGTACAGAACAGGTATTAGTAAGTTGGAGCTTTATAGTTTTTGAAGAAAGTCTGATAGAAGGCACAGAAAGCTGTTCTATAAACATAAACAACAAAACTGGAAAATCAGGTGCAGAACAAGAAGACTTGGGAGGAGAAAAAACATATGTACTTGAATGTAGTTATGACAAAAAGAAAGTAGCATCAGATGGATCAGAGACAACAGTTACTGTTTCAATAGAAGAAACAACTTCAGTTAAAGTGTTACCAAGTGCAGTAAAAGAAACAAACATATGAGTAAAATAAAATATAACAAAAATACAATATTAATATCTTCTGTTTTAGCATTGTTTGTAATGTGCTCATCTGTTTTTGCTGTTACCTTTGAAGGTCCAGCTGGAGCAATCCCAAACACTAACAGTCAACCAGACAAGTTCACTGCTCCGACAACTGATTGTAATCCTAATCAATTTATATCTTTTAATCAATCAGATACACCAAATTATAAGTGTGTTGATGACAGAGTATCTGTTTCTTTTACAGATGTTTTGAGAGGACTGGCAGACAGTGACCCATCAGCAGAAGAAAGTTCTGCAACTCAGCAAGAAATAGAAAGTGGAATAATAATCACAGTAGACAAATCTCAACCATTTTCAAGATCTGCAAAAGGTGAACTTAGAATTACAGCTAATGTAAATGGGAAAAATTATTATATTTTACATGCTACGGAAAATCATTACCTAGGGACTTTTGAAGCAGGAGATTATATGTTTGTAGAAAATGGAACAAACGAAGAGATCGCAAGTGCCATAGCATCTGATTTACCTAAGTTCTGGGAAGATCTAGTTGATTTTGAATCCTCCCTAACAGAACCTTTTGACTTGATTGCTACATCATCAGGAAACCAGGTTATAATAACCCCTACAAATGGCACAGAAATATCAAGCCCAGTTATAGAAATTCAAGAAAGAGGGTTTAGCACTTTTTCTGTATTGGAAATAAAAAAAGAAGAATTTAATGCACTCTGTGAACAAAATAAATTTCTTGCCGGATTTGAAAACGGGAAAATAAAATGTGAAGATGTTTCTTTTGCTGGGATCACAGGTTTTTGTCTTTCTGGCGCCGCTGTTTCTGGGGTAGATATAATCAATGGGCAAAAACTTTATGTATGTGAAAGTGCAGACACTCTTTTGAACAAAACCAATGTAATACTTGACAAAGCATTGCACGGGTGTGAAACAGGAAATCTCATAGAATTAAAAAATGGCGAAGTAAAATGTAGAAAATTTATTTTTGAAAGTTCTTATGAACCAAAGCTTATCTTGCAAGAAAAAATCCTTGCTTTCCGAGATGCTTTTTGTGCCGAGCAAACTGATGCATCAACTATCTTAGATGGAACTAAAGTACTTATTCTTACTGGTTTTGTAGGAGATGATTACTCAAATAATTTTAACCAAGCACAAAACCATACAGTAGTTTTGCCAGAGATAATCAAGGACTTTACAGGAGAATCTGTTTTTGATAGATATCTTAAAATCTCAGACAATGCTGGAGACGCAGGAAAGATAGATGTAAATAATTTATCAGGAAATGATTTTTTTGGACACGATGTAGACATAGACGGTAACTTTATTGTTGTAGGAGCACCAGGAAATAAATTTGGAGGTGCAAAAAGAGGAGCGGTGTATATATTTGAAAAAGTAAACGGTGTTTGGGAAAAAGGTGGTTTGAAATCAGGTAAGGCTAATTTGTCAACCACAGAACTAGACGGATTCGAAAATATTTATTTTCCAAACATAGGTAGCTATGACAAGTTTGGTTCCAGTGTAGCTGTCTATGGAGATATTTTGTTAGTTGGAGCACCTGGAGATGATCACGGATATTCAAATGCTGGAGTAGTACATTTGTTTGACAATAGCTATAACAATGTTGGAGGATGGTCTCACACAGGGACTCTGGGGTATGGAAATAGTTTTAATGGATTCGGAAACTATTTAGATGATAGTCTAACAGGATCCTTATCATTATCTTCACAGGACGGTTTTGGTGGAGGTTTGGATATTTACAAAGACAGGTTCGCAGTCGGTGCCCCAGGGGACGATGATGGGGGATCAGAAAGTGGTGGTGTATATACTTTTAGAATCTCTGAAGAAGGAGGTTACTCGGTAAATATTTTACCAGAATATTTTTTCACATCGGGTGATGGAAGTGATGTTGATGATACTTTTGTAATCCAAACTATCCCAGATCACGAAACCAACACAAAATATGGAGAGGTGGCGCTAGGAGATGGCATCTTGGCGGTTGGTGCTCACAAACTTGATGATTCTTACACAGCTGCTGGAGGAGTGTTTATATATGAAGAAGATGAGTCTGGAAACTGGTCTCAAACCCTAAAAATCTCAAACAACACAGGAAGTGACGGTGAGCTTGATGTAGATATACTTAGAAAAGATGACAGCTTTGGGTTCAGTGTTGATATATATGAAAACATTTTGGTGGTTGGTTCAAAAGATGCTGATGATGGAGGAAACAACAGAGGAGCGGTATACACATTTATAAAAAACAATGGAGAGTGGAAAAAGCAATATGTAATATCAGACAACTCTTCTCTTACAAACACAGGTTTAGACGGATTTACTCCAGTGTATACTTCTTTGCCTAATAGCAACAGGTTTGGATCTGGAGTAGCTGTTTCACAAGATGGACTGGTTGTCGGTGGACAAGGTGATAACTCAAGCAAAGGTTCTGCATATCTATTTAATTCAGTTATAAAAAACAAAGACACTCAAATCTCAACTGAGAACGGCGTGATAACATTTAACGGCAAAGAAGACGCTGGTGGTGAATACCTATCTGTATCAGACACAGACTGGAGTGATGTGAAGTCAGTAAGCCTGTGGACTAAAAATAATAAAAACAACGGAGCCGATATATTATTAAAAATATCAGACAACGGAGGTGGTGATGGGTTGTTAGATGTAAATCTAGATGACGATGATTATTTTGGTAGATCCGTTTCATATTCAGATAATACACTTGTTGTTGGAGTAAGAAATGACGAGGATGGTGGAGAAGAGAGAGGAGCAGTATATATATTTGAAAAAGACTCAAACGGAGAGTGGTCTCAAACTCTTAAGATATCAGACAACGGAGGAGGAACTGGCAAGTTAGATATTAATTTAGACAACAATGATTGGTTTGGTTCATCTGTATCATACTCAGACGACACTCTTGTTGTTGGTGCAGAACATGATGATGATGGACCAGGAACAAACGATGGTGCGGCATATATCTTTGAAAAAGACTCAAATGGAGTATGGTCTAAAGCCCTTAAGATATCAAATAATGGTGGAGGAAATGGAAAGTTAGATATTAATACAGAGTCTCATCATTATAATTTTGGTTCATCTGTATCATACTCAAAAGATACTCTTGTTGTTGGTGCATATGGTGATGATTATTTTCCTAATATAGACAACCTAAGACTTCGTACTGGTGCGGCATATATCTTTGAAAAAGATTCAAACGGAGTATGGTCTCAAACTCTTAAGATATCAGACAACGGAGGGGTAGAGAATGTTGGAGAATTAGACATCAGATTAAATGCTAATGATTATTTTGGTAATTCTGTATCATACTCAAAAGATACTCTTGTTGTTGGTGCATATAGAAAAGATGACGGAGGTTCAGATAAAGGTGCAGTATATATATTTGAAAAAGACTCAAGTGGAGTATGGTCTAAAACCCTTAAGATATCAGACAATGGGGGAGGTGCTGGATTGCTTGATATTGATTTGGATAGTAATGAAATTTTTGGTAGATCCATTTCATATTCAGATGATAGACTTATTGTTGGTGCGTGGAGTGATGATGGTGGGAAAAGCCGAGGAGGAGTTTATATCTTTGAAAAAGATTCAAACGGAGTATGGTCCCAAACTCTTAAGATATCAGACAATGGAGGGGGAACTGGATTATTAGATATCGACATAGATTATAATAGTAGTTTTGGAGATTCTGTATCATACTCAGACGACACTCTTGTTGTTAGTGCGCTGGGAGATTACGACGGAGGTGATGGTCGTGGTGCAGTTTACATAATAGATCTCCCACTTCCATTCTCACTAAATAAAAAAGCTAATCCGGTATTTACATTTGGCTCAGAGGATAAAAATGTAGCACTAGACTTTAAAGCAGATGCGACAAACAACGATGAACCGTCTATACACTTTGATGTAGCAAGCAATGTGAAAACAGACACAACAGTTGA
>JABABE010000020.1 GCA_014238395.1 Candidatus Kaiserbacteria bacterium | reverse complement strand
TTTTTTAATTCTGAAAACGGATTTGAATAGCCCTGATTAAGGCGATACAGAATTCGAAATAATTTTGATGAAAATGTGTGACGTCATAGTGACGTTTTTTTTATTTCCTTAACGGTACGTCGTACGCGAAATTTTATAGAGATCGAAATTAATCCCCCGTCAAAATTAGTACAATTTTATACTTTTCATAATTTATTTCGAAAAAAAATCGAAAAAGTCAAATGTCGGAAATAAGTTAGAGTCCAGCGTCGAAAATGGAATTTTCAAAATCCGAAAAAACCATCGGAAAGCGCGCATCGAGCCTAGGAACAAGTTTAATTATTTTAGTTTTTAAAAATTTATTCGCCGAGTTATGACCATTTTAATGAAATTTCCCTATATTTTTTCAAAAAATCCCCAAAAATAGAAAATGAATATAAATTCAGGTTTTTATTTTTTCTACGTAAACTACAACCATAGAGTTATAAACTACGACTATCGTTTTGTCGAAAATCGGTTTATAACATTTTTTAAAAAATACTTTAAAATGACGCGCTAAAATTTATACCCTAAAAAATGAGGTCTTTTATTTTTCGTGAATTGCAACACATTTCAAGAGCCCTTCTTATCGAGAAACTGATTTTACAGCTTTTTGAAAAAATATTTATGTATTTTCTAAATATTTAAAACAAAATTTAATTTGTGTGTGTGATTTTGCGGATGTTCCACACCTGAATTTGGTGAGGGTGTGGAACATCCGCAAAATCACGCACACAAATAGAAAATGCCATCACATTAAACAAAAACGCCAACATATGTGTTAACTATTTCAACAAAAAAATATTAATTAATTCTCATATTAAAAACATCCTCTAAATCATCATGTATCTCTCAATTATCATAAATTTGGAGAAGATAACTTCGAGTGTAATCCCATACTAGTATATATTATTTTGATGCTCACACAAGTGAATTTATACATAATAAATCAAATGATGGGGTTCATTTAGACATACAAATGTTTAATTATGTATATTAAAAGGAATGTGTACAACAACACAAGCATAACTATATACGAATGTTGAATATTTTTGCTTGTGTGATATGGCATTTTTTCTATACATTTTTTTGCCTTGTGTTTTTTTGTTTATTAAAAAAAGATAAATCAGAGCACAAAACTGTGTGCTCCTGTCACTCTCTCTCCACATAAATTGTGGAGAATCTCTCGACTCTTTCTATCTCCTCCCAAAGGATAAAAAACTAAACTAATCAAGCGTCTGGTTGTTTCTGATCATTTGCGCGCGTTGTGCGCGAATCTTGATTTGCCGTCAGGCTGTTCGCGGTATCGATGAGGTATTTGTTCTTTATTCTTTCCGCCTGTTACCCTTTACGCAGGTTTCATGTATTTCATTTTGACCCCCTAGCTACAGCACGAACCGCTACACCCACAGCTTCGTGGTTTGTCACGTTCGAAAGAGCAACTCTTCTAGTATACTCACACTTTTTTTTAGTATAGGTCCGTTTAAGAAAATGTCGAGTTATGACGTCATAACTGAAAAAAATACTAAATTGCCGATAACGGCCAAACTACTGCGATTTTTTTAATTCTGAAAACGGATTTGAATAGCCCTGATTAAGGCGATACAGAATTCGAAATAATTTTGATGAAAATGTGTGACGTCATAGTGACGTTTTTTTTATTTCCTTAACGGTACGTCGTACGCGAAATTTTATAGAG
>JABABE010000019.1 GCA_014238395.1 Candidatus Kaiserbacteria bacterium | reverse complement strand
TCGTGTAAAGATAAATTGGATTGTTGTTCTGTTGCCATATTATTCTTCTGGTATTAGGTTAAACATTCCTTTTTCTCCTCTTAACCATTTGTGGTTTTTAATATTGGTTTTAAAATTAATTTCAGAAATTCGTTCTCTTTTTTTCAATTCCTCTAATTCTACCTGAATCATTAATCGGTCATCTTTTTTAAATGACATTTTTTCTGTAGGTATTTTTTCTATAGATTCTTTTATAACGTCATCATTTTTTAAATTATCTTGAATTTTTGTTAAAATGCTCTTCTGTCTAGAATCCATAACTTGTTGTTCGTTTCTAGAATCCATAGCCTGTTGCTCTAATTCATAAAGTTCATTGACAAAACTTTTTATATTACCATTATCAGCATTAGTAAAAATAGCACCATTATGGTCAACTGTTATCCACATGCCATTCCCATGAACTGCAGAATACAGATATTTTATAGATTTAGTTGTTTGTTTTTTCCAAGAGATGCCATCATTACTGATGAAGGTATCATTCTTACTAGCCATTATCCATATATCATTATTATAGCTAATACTTGATAACCGATCTGTAGTATTGCTTACTCGTTTTGTCCAGGATGTGCCATTGCTACTTGTAAGAATGGTGCCATTATTACCAACTACTATCCACATATTTTTTTTATAAATAATACCGTATAACCACTCTGTCGTGTTGGTTGTTCGTTTTGTCCAGGATGTGCCATTGCTACTTGTAAAAATATGTCCTTTATGTCCAGCTATTACCCACATGCCATTACCGTAAGCAACCTTTTGTAATGGATAATTACTACGGTAGGTGCCCCAACTCATCCGAAGTGTCCAAGATATACCGTTATTACTCGTAACAATAGTAGTATGACCAATTGCTACCCATACCCCATTGCCATAGGTAATATTAGTCAAGTATTTTGTTGTATTGCTTACTCGTTTTGTCCAGGATGTGCCATTGCTACTTGTTAAAATTACACCTCTAGAACCAACTACTACCCATATACCATTGTTATAACTAATACCATACAATCGCTCTGTTGTGTTACTTGTTTGTTTTATCCATGATATTCCATCAATGCTTGTAAGAATAGTGCCTCCTTCTCCAACTGCTACCCATAAACCATTGCCAAAGGCAATACTTCGTAGAAGGTTTGTTGTATTAGTTGTCTGCTCTCTCCAAGATATCCCTTCTTCCCATTTGCTTTTATCTTTTTTTAGAATTATGTATTCTTTGATCTTTGAATCTTTAAATTTTAAATTTACTTCTCCTGAATCAGTATTGTTAGCAGCAAGCAGTTCTGGCTTTTCAATTTCTAGGTGTTTTTTAAAAGATTCAGGATTGTTTTTGTAAAGATT
>JABABE010000018.1 GCA_014238395.1 Candidatus Kaiserbacteria bacterium | reverse complement strand
GTAAACTCAAAGTTACTTATGCCTACATTATTTACACTTTCACTAAATGTCACATCAACATCAAAAGTTGATGTTTGTGTGCCAGATGTAACAAGAGATATTGATTCAGTTTTTGGATGAGATGTGTTTACAATAACATCAAGTGTGGACGCTGCCCCACCCGTGGCATCAAAAGAATTAGATGCTCCGTCTGCGATTCCCTTTGAAGAAAGGACTTCGAATGTGTGTGTCACTGGTGGAGTTGCAGTTGTGTCTGTATAGAGGTCATCATTTGGATCTATTGATATACTGAAATACTGTCCAGACACTTCCGTTGTGTCAGTGGTTGATACGATTGACGAGCTAAATGCTGAATCAAACACTTCAACCTTTGTGATACTTGCTACAGATGTTGAGCCATCGGTAAACTGAAAGTCCTCTATATTTACACCGTAAACAACTTCACTAAAAACTATATTTACCTTAAATTCCTCATTCTTTGGTGTAACTGAAGGATTAGTAATAGATAAAGTGGTAAGTGTTGGTCTTGTGTTTGTGTCTACATCTATATCAAGCTTGTCGTCTTCTGTGCTCGTTTGAAATATGTTTCCGTTGTTATCTGTGATAGAGGTTGGTAAGACTTTAAATGTATATGTGTCACTTATATCTTCGCCCAGGTTGATTGTGATTTTAAAAAATCTACCAGAGAGTGTGGTCGCATCCGTCGTGGTGCTTGGATTTGTATCATTGAAGTTAGAATCAGAGTGCATTTCAACTTTTGTGATTTCTCCCACAGATACTGTGCCGTCTGTAAACTCAAAGTTACCTATTGTTACATTTTCTACACTTTCACTAAATGTGACATTTACATCAAAAGTTGATGTTTGGGTGCCAGATGTAACAAGAGAGATTGATTCAGTTTTTGGATGAGCTGTATCTATACTTATATCTGTGGTCGCGCGTATGATGTCAGAGAGCCCTTGTGCTCCTAAAGGATTATTTGCCCCATCTTCTATTGATGATGAGTTTGCTTTATCATCTATGACTTGAAATGCATATTCAGTTACACCATCATCTGTCATCAAGCCATCTTGCGGAGATACTATGACTTTAAAATATGTACCAGAGAGTTGTGTGGTTGTGGTATCTGTGGTGGTTGGGCTTGTGTCATTAAAGTTAGAGTCAGAGTGTTTTTCAACAACTATGGTTCCAAAAGTAGTTGCAGTCGAACTGTCTGCACCTTGTGATACAAGTCGGAAATCCCCTATATCCACATTACTTACCTCTTCACTGAAAGTAACATTTATGTCAAAATCCTCATTCTTTGGTGTTATTAAAGCATCAACAATAGATATACTGTCAAGCGTTGGTGCTCTTTCTGTATCTACAGTTATATCAAGTGTGTCGTCGTCTGTGCTCGCTTGAAATGAGTTACCGCCCTGATCTGTAATAGAGGTTGATAAAACTTTAAATGTATATGTGTCGTTTATATCATCGTACGGGTTGATTGAAACCTTAAAATATCTGCCAGAGAGTG
>JABABE010000017.1 GCA_014238395.1 Candidatus Kaiserbacteria bacterium | reverse complement strand
GTCATCAAAATCAAACCCTATTTATATATATGTTGATACAACTTCTCCATTCACACCAGATGCAGTTTCTATCAAAGTTGGTGATGACACCGGGAGGCCAATTTCAGATACAACATCGTCTGCAGATTATTACACAACAGACAATTATACTCAATCTAAAGACCTATACTTTAACGGTTGTGCAGAGGCAAACTCAGAAATTGAAATCGATTTGGATGACATAATACTTCCGTTTTCTGCTACAGCTAATGGAGCAGACTGTACGGACTCAAATAACAACCCAGGTAAAGAATTTGAATTTATAATTGAAAAAGAATACTTTACAACCATAAAACCTGTCTCTAATACAGGAACAAACTTTACATTAAAGATAATTTCAATAGACAGATCTGGAAATACTTCAATATCTCAAACCGGGGATGGATATTTAACACTAACACTTGACTCTGGAACACCTACAGGATTTTCAAGAATAAGCCTACTATCTGGTTACTCATCTATAGTTTTTGTAACAAATGAAAAAAGACCAACATTTAATATAACAAATATTGAAAAAGATTCAATATTGGAGTTATACGATTGGGATGATTACAATGGTAATAAGGATGGAGAAATTGACCAAGATGAATTAACCACAATAGGAACTGTTGAAGCAACTGATACTGACGCATATGTAGATGTAACTGTAAAATATGGTGATTTTGTTCCTGGTTACACTCCTACTCCTGGAATTGCACAACTCACAGCAACAGAGATTTCTAATGGTCTTTCAGATGGAGAATATGTGGTTACAGCTACTGTGATAGATAAAGCAGGAAACATCCCTAATCCAAAGTATTTTGCAGCATCTGATTTCCGTATTGCATCTATAGAAGAAGAACCTACAGGTCTTTCACTGCATATAGGCTCCTACTCAACACTACAAAATCACGATGAATATTTCACAAACAACCAATATATAAACATCAGAGGTTATGCGACATACAGTGAATCAGGCGACACACCTCCAGTGAAACTTAGTCAAATTAAAATATATAATGATGATACTTCATCAGAGGTTGATCAATATATTTGTACAAGCCCATCTGATACAACAACATGTACTATAAAAACTGACAACCTTTTTGTCGAAAGTAACAGTGAATGGAATACATATGTTAAATTAACTCCATCCACAGATTCTTATATTTTATATGCGACAGTTACAAATACAACTTCAGGTACAGAGTCAGGTCCATCACACACATTGTCTATAAATGTAGAAGATCTTGTACCAACTCCACCAACCAAACCTATAGTAAATTCATCTCACATAGAAGTAGTTGAAGTTGATGGATCAGATACTTATATTTATCATTCTCTAAAACCTGTAAACCTAAAAGGATGTGCCATACCAAACAGTAGGTTATTTGTGTACTTAAACAAAGGAACCGCAACCCCAAATCCAGAGATTGATGCATTAAGTATAGAAGCCTACGCAGATAGCTCTGTGGTTTGTGACCTTGACGGTGACGGTTTTGCAGACGATGGTCTTGAATATGATGTAGTAATCCCAATAGATGTTCTTAGGACTGATGATTATAGGAGAAGTAATAGTTTCAAAGTAACATCAAGAACAAAAGGAGGATCTGATTCTGTGCCTTCAGACGACACTGTAGTAAACATAGACTCAGCAGTAAAAGGTGTATCACCGTTGTCAACAAAAAGAATAACTGCATCCCTAAAAAAAGAAAGCGACTCAGGTTCAAGTAATACAGACCTTATCACAAGCAACACAGCACCTAAGTTTGAAGCTAAAAATGTTGAGGCGAGGTCTTATGTTGAACTTTACCTCTGGAGTGATCTAAATGACAACAACATTCCAGATGACAGTGATTCCTTGATTCTTGTAGCAGAGAAAGAATCTTCAACAATCTTTACAGAAAGCGCAAATAAATCAGATGTATATACAGTTGATATAGAATTTGGAAACGATGAAGCCGGTCACACTGTCGAAGGTAAAGTAATAGATAGTTCATACACACTTTCAGATGGATACCATAACTTCGCTATACAAGTAGTAGACAAGGTTGAAAACAAATCTGGTTATATCCCTGTACCAGGAACTATATTAATAGAAACTAAAAAACCAACAGCAGAAGTTAACAGTATAGGACTTACAAATAACCCAATTTTGGAAATAACTTCAACCGTTGATACTGACACTACAGTCTCTTTTGTAGCTAATACCTCTTGTGGATTTGAAGCAAGTGCGGAAAATCAACTCGCAGCTGGTGCTGTTTTGATAGTTGAACTTGTAGACCCAAACTTGTTAGAACTTGATGATGGAACTTATGATGATTGTGCAATTGTACTTACAAGTGTTGTAGATGTTGTAAGTGATGATATCGCAATACCATCATTTACAGTGGACACAAACCCATCAACTATTGCTGAAGAAACTGCAATAACTGATCCAACAAACAATCCAGTTGTGACCATAAGTTCAACAAAAGACGGAACAATATCGTTTACTGGTGGGTGTGTACCAATAGAGAACGGTATAGTAGTAACAGACCCAGATATAATAGTAGGAAACAATGAAATAATATTTGATACATCGGGATTGACCAGTGGTACAACATATACTTGTGTTGCTACAGTTACTGATCTTGCTAGAAACACATCAAACCTCACTTTGTCATCCTTTGTTTTTGATAACACGCTGCCAGAACTTACTGAAGAAACTGCAGTTACAACACCATCAACCACTACAAATCAACCAGAAGTGGTTATCAGTTCAAACGAAGATGGAACACTGACATTCTCTGGTACTGCTGGATGTGAAAACAATAATACAACCGGAATAACAGCAAGCACAAATACAACAGTAACATTTGACCCACTTGATGATGGAACATATGATTGTATTGCATTTGTGACAGATGGCGCGAATAACACTAGTGCACCACTTAACCTAACACAGTTTGTTGTTGAAACAACAGACCCAACTGTTGAAAGCACAGTTTTAGATGGATCAGGTGCACAAGGAACAGCTTTTAACATTCTAGTCTCATTTAGTGAGAGTGTATCAAATGTTGATATAAGCGACTTTGAATTTATAAAGACAGACAACACAGATTCATCAAACCCAATAACATCATCAGCGGGTACTATCACAAAAGTTGAAGCTTTTGATGAACTCTTTGGCACATCCACAGGAGACATCGCAGACGATACCACAACTGGAACTATATCTGGACAATACTTCAAAGTATCAGTAGCAGCAACCGCAGGTAATATCACAACAACAGATATAATATTTACATTTAACACCTTGTCCGACACCGACACCACAAAAATTATCGAAGATAGCGCTGGTAATGATATTGATTTGGTAAACTCAGGAACAAACTACACACTTGAGGTGGCTATAGATACAAGCACGACAACAATCACAAATGCAACTATTGTGGGTAGCACACTTGTATTAACTTCATCTATAGAATTAAATGCAGCTAACACAACAGGAGGGGGAGGATTCAGTGTAACAGGAAGTGACTCAACTGCATATACAATTGATAGTGTTGATGTAAG
>JABABE010000016.1 GCA_014238395.1 Candidatus Kaiserbacteria bacterium | reverse complement strand
ATCATAATAATATTTTACTATATTTTATAGTAGTATAAGATATAAATAACTGGAGAGATGCCAGAGTGGTTGAATGGGCTTGCCTGGAACGCAAGTATGCGGGTAACTGTATCAGGAGTTCGAATCTCCTTCTCTCCGCAGAATTTTGCTTTTAAAATGTTCGACTTCTTACAGAAAACTTTACCTATTATGGCAATGTTACTGAACAAGTCGTTTTCCAACACAATAATTCTCTATCGTCCGAATAAGGCACAATACAAGAAAAGTTTCTTTTTACCTGTATGCTCGAAAAGTTTCCATAAAGATATCCGTGTACACCGAGAATATTTTTTGAATAATTATACCGTGTTAAGTCATCGTTTACATAAAGAGATAAATCAGTATAAGTTTGACTGAATTGCTTTCTTGCGTGGCTTATAGCACAATTCGTTCCAGACTTATGTTCAGATAGTTTTTTGTATTCTACCTCTCCGTCTTTTTCTTCTGTGCGATGGTAGTTGTTAATCTCTTCGAGATTTGTCGACAGCCCCTTTTCTTCTCTTTTTACTTCACCAAACCAATTATTTATCGATATAATAAAATATAATATTACACCAGAAATCAGTGCTATTATTAATATATTCCATATTGCTTCTAGTTGTTCTTGAAATAAAAACTTTTCTACTTTATCAGAAACATCTTTACCGTTTTTTATATCAAGTATGATTTTATGTATATTATCTAATTTTGATTCGTATTTTTTTATTTTTTTTTGGGTATGTGGTAAAAAAAGTTCAGAATCGTTAATTACAGATTCTAGTTCTTTTTTTCTATTCTTGTAAGATTTTTTATTTATTTCTGCAAATTTGTATTTATTCTCTATTATATTAAGTGTTTCTTTTGAATTTTTAATTTCATTGAGAAAATTAATTTCTTTCTTTTTTAATTCACCAAGTTTTTTTTCTATCGATTTTTCTTCTTCAGCAAGTTTATTCAGTGGTTTTTTACTTATATCTCTTGTATTTTCCATAATCTATTCAAAACTTACTTACTTAACAGCTCAAACGTCCAACAGTTTCTTCCGGTTTTGTTGTATTTAAAGTCTTTTGCTGGGAAGTGTTTACTGTCTTGATTTTTTGCGATTGTTTTGATGTTAGCGCATAGCTCGTAGTTAGTGTCAGACAGTTTTTTATATTCTATCTCTCCGTCTTTTTCCTCTGTGCGATGGTAGTTGTTAATCTCTTCGAGAGTTGTAGGGAGTCCTTTCTCTTCTCTTTTTGAGAATTCTATCTCACTTTTGATGTTTTGTAATGCTCGTATCGTATCTTGTGATTCTCTTCTGTCTGCTATGGTTAAAGGGTTAATTCGATATACAGAGTAAGATACCAACAGCAAAGCAACGACACACACTACACTAACAAAAAACTTGTCTCGTAAGAAAAAACCATCAAAATCTCTTTTCCAAAGTGCTTTGTAGTAGATAAATATCAGGATAGCGATAAGTATCGTTATAAAAATTTTCAAAAGGAATGTGGTGGGCAAGCCTGTGTTTAGAAATCCTATTATTAGGATGACAGCTGAGACTGCAACGATAAGTATAGAGATTGCTATTATCACCGCTATAACTATGTTTTGTATGGTTTCAATAACCTTTCCTACTTGCAGATCCTTTTTGATGGCTCTTTGCATGTGTCGAGATGAGTAAATATATAATGGAAAGAAAACTATAAAAAATGCTGTGGCATTTGATAATGCATAAAATATACCGAATCCATACTCAAACCCGCTTACTTGAAATGAGTCTACTTCTGGTAACAGTATCTCTATAAGTGAATAACAAATAATTAAACCAGAAATCAGAGATCCTGCTAAAAACACAAAGGTCCCAAGACTCGCCATTACCGCTAATATGTGTACTTTGTTGTCTTTCATATAAAATAATATATCACGGATATTTGTGTATAATACAGACATGGAAAACAGACATAAATATATATATTCATCTCTTTTTTTTGTATTGGTTTTAGTTGTAGGGTGTTGTGTTTATTATTTAAACAGACCTACCCTTCCTATCTATAACTCGATACACATACACGCTGACTTTGCTATATACATAGATGGAGAAAAAATAACTTTTGATGATGACTTGTATCAATCAACAGGTCAGGTCGCCAGACATCAGTTCCAACATCTGCACGACAATCAAGACGAAGTCTTGCACATACATGCGAAATACCAATCCATAGGAGATTTCTTCTCTTCACTTGAGTTTTCTCTAGAAGAAGATTGCTTGTATATACAAACAAAAGAAATAAATGCATGTAGAGAAGACGGGCTTAAACTTTTTGTAAATGGTAAAAAATACAGAAAAAATTATTCATCATATATCCCAAAAGACCTTGATAAATTTATCTTAACTAACTCAATACAAGAAAATATAATACAACAGCAGATAGAAAGCATATCCAATAAAGCTTGTATACACTCACAAAAATGTGAAAACACAACAGGTGAAAAAATTGTAGAATCATGTGGTGTTGGAACTGATGGGTGTTCAACTTTACCACAAGTAGTTCCTGTTACTCACATACACACAGAAGTTAAAGAAAATCCCGAAAAGATAATTACTGATATAAAACCAAATGAAGCAAAAGTAACTTGTGCTACAGCAGGATGTAGTGGGACACTTTGTTTGGATAAAGAAAGTGCTGCAGATATATTTACGACTTGTGAATTTAAACCAGAGTACGTGTGTTACAGGCAAGTTTCTTGTGAAGTACAAGACAGTGGTCACTGTGGATGGAGTGATACGGAAAAACTTTCAGAATGTTTGGAAACAAACAAAGAATAAATTAGATGTGGTTCTGATCTGGTAAAAGATTATTATCTTAATCTGTATGTTATCTGGACAGATGCTGTAACGTCATTTTCCCCAACTGATGTTTGTATGTCCGCAGAAAATTCAGCACTTATAGTTTTTGTAGAAAAAGCAAAGGGTTGTGGGTTTCTGTTGTAGTTTTTCTCTATATAGATAGATTGGATTTTACCAAGTTTTATGTTTGTACTTGATGCGATGTTCTTTGCTCTTTTTTTTGCATTTAAAATAGCAATAGCAACAGCCTCATCTTGTAATTGTTTTTTCTCCTCCTCATCTATTTTGAACGTCAAGTTTGAAACATAGGATGGCTTTTTATCTGATACTGCTGAGATGATTTCTGATGTGTCGTCTATATCTTTAATCTTTACACTTGTGGTGTGTGAGACCTCATACCCACGGAAAACTCTTCTGCTGCCGCCAAATCCTCTATCAGAGACATAATCATAGTTTGGTCTTATGTCGTATGAGGTAGTCTTAACATCCTTTTTGTCTAATTTTTTTTCTTTTAGGAGATAGTCATATATATCATCTACCTTTTTAGTGACCTCTTCTCTTGCTTCTTTTAACTCATCTCTTTCTGCAGAAATATTAAATGTAAATTCTGCTATGTTTGGAGTAGATGAGACTGTTCCCTCACCACTAAATGTGATTGTGCTATTTTTGTTTTCTGCAACTCTTTGGTATGAAATAAAAGAAAAGACACCGAGTGATACTGTAAACATCAAAACGGTTGCAGATAATATAAATATTTTATTGACCTTGTTTGATGTGTCCATTTCTATTATAGTCTAACTGATTTTCCGCCTCGAATAACCTTTATAACAGGAATCGAATACTCGCTCACAGAATCGCCGAACTTGTCAAAGTCGTACCCTTCAAGATCTCTGTGTATTGGATTTCCATTTTCTAGTGCAAAATCAACACCTGATTTAAAAGTGTTTTCCCTTAAGTATTGAGAGAATTTTTTAGGGTTATTCTTCCCTGTTACTTTTGTTATAAAATACAAAAAGGTTACAGCGTCGTATGTAGCCAGTAAGTATGAATCATACATAGGACTTCCATATCTGCTAGTGTATTTGGTTTTAAACTCTCTAAACCTTCTTGATAATTTTTCTATGTCTTGTGAACCAACAGATATGATACCCTCTGCATCATTGCCGATAGCGTCTACAACAACTTCTGGTGAGGAGGCGCTAACAAAAGCGTCGTATATCTGTAGGTCTGAAATCTTCCTGATACTCTCAAACACATTCACAGCATCTACACTAGTCTGTGGTATGACCACAAATCCACTATTTTTTATAACTTTTATTTTATCTGTTGCTTTTCGCACAGCTGAGTCAATGCTCCCTTGTGAAGAATCAAATATAAAATTTTCAGAATCAATGTTTTTTGCTTCAAGTACTTTAGATAAACTTGCAGCGAATGACTGAGCGTATTCCCTACTATCACTTAAAATCGATACTGTTGTTTCCCCCTTTTCTTCTATGGCGTCAGCTAAGACTTCTATGTTTAGCTTATCACTAGAATTTGTTCTGAATACGTTTGGATGATTAGCTAGTAGTTCACTACTTGCAGATGATGATATGACTACTGCGTCTCCGTTTACTACTTCTTGTATTTCTGCGATACCGAGTGTCCCTCCGCTGCAAGACTCGCCTATGATGAATTTGTATCCTGATTTAATCAACTTTTGTGCCGCTTTCTTTGCTGTTTCTTTGTCACAGTTCCCATCTAATATTTTTATTTTTCTTTTTGGTATGTTAAATTCCTCAAGTGCCAGTTTTATTGCTCTAGAAGTCTCTGTGCCATAATCTACATCACCTGATACAGGTAATACAACACCGAGTTTGGGAAAGGTGTCTGATTTGTTTGTAAAGAAATTTTGTGTGTGTAGATAAAAAGCAGCTCCGAGTATTATTATTATTCCTAATATTAAAATCAATGCATTTTTCATATACAGATATTATACAGTTAAATATATACATATACCACCAACCACAATTATAAAAAACTTGATAAAATTGAAAACATACTTATTTGTATAAATGTCTATTATTTTATGAAAAATACTTGGATAAATAATCAAAAAAATACCTTTTATAAAGATAATAATACCTAAGATATATACCAATGTCGCATACTGCAATGATGATTCAAGTGTGCTTATTATCAAGATGTATCCAAGTATAGTAGTTAAAATACCAGAAAAAAATATGAAAGATTTTGTTTTCATTAACTCCGAAAAAAGGTTTTTTGTATATTTTGGATGTAGAAATGCGGAAATACCAAGAGAAAAATATATTATCCCAAGTAATCTCAAAAAATGTATTTCAATCACATTATTTTTGATAAAGTCCGGATCCAAAATAAAAATCTCCGTGTGGTAATATGTAAGAAATTTTATTTTCTTCTTTCTGTGTCCGTGGATTTATTGTTCTATACTTTATTATTTTTTCTCCCTCTTGTACTTTTTCATATATTTTTTTTCCATACTCATATCCGCTATCATCGACGAAAGTACTTGCTTTAATTCCTATTCTAGATGGATTTGGGTGTACAAAAAGCGTAGAGTCTATTTTAGTGAAAACAAATATATATTCTTCATCTCCATCTTGTGCTTCTCTGTTTAATTCCCTAAATGCCACCTCTTGTCCAAAAGTGTCATATTTTAATATGGCATCATTAACTCTATTTGAAAGTTCTAAAACTTTTAATTTTCCAACAAAGAAAACTCCCCCTATAGCCACTATTACAAGAATTATTATAGTTATTATTATTTTTATTCCAAAACTCATATAAAGTAATTATATATTAAAAATTTTCTATTGCACTTGTATGTGTTGATAAAACCGACTTACTCTATGTTAGAAATCATAGGTTTTTTTGTTTCGATTTATTTCTATAGTTTGTGTTTCTTGTTTAGAACTATGTACCTCAAAAAAGTCAGGCTTTTTTTGTCCATCTGTATAGAAAGATACAGTTTGCCCGTGTGTAGTCTGTATACCTTGTTTTCTTATGTGGTTTTTTGTGATTGAAGTTTTGTCCTTGAAATAAAGTTTGACTTTCGTATTAATGTAGTCTTTTGTTGGTGGTAATTCTATTGAAAATTTCTCTTTTGTTGTGTGTGTTTTGTTCTTATGAAATGTGTGAGGTGACTTAAGATTTAAATATACTACATCTTTTTTGCCATCATTATCAAAATCATCAATTAATGCAGAAAACCCATATACCTCAAGGGAAAGTCCTGATGTGCCTATTGCCTCTTTTAATTCTTCGTTGTCATTTATAAGCAACCCCCCTCCGTTTCTTTTTATTCTATGTGGAGCCCACCCTACATAATTCTGTCTGACTATGAAATCATCCGTGTTATCTAGATTTATATCAAAAGGTATAATCCCCCAACCAAACTCAAGGTTGTTGGAAGAAATTTCCCCTATAATATTTTTGAAATTAAAATCTCCATCATTTTCCCATAGTGTGTATTTAGTATCTAAGATTTGCTCGTCCCGAAGGTCACCGCGAAGTAAAAAACTTTTTATTGTGTCTCCAGTGTTTGAAAAGAATAAATCTAAATCTCCATCACTGTCTATATCAGATACAGCAAGTCCCATCCAAAATCCATAATCACCGAGTGTTTTTGGTGCAGAAAAAGTTCTGTCTCCGTTGTTTTTATATACTTTTGTTTGATCTGTATTTAGTACCAAAATCAAATCTTCAAATCCATCATTGTTCAAGTCTACAAAAGTCGCATCAAATGTGTTCTGTGTATAGGACAATCCAGCTTCTTCTGTTATGTTTTTAAATTTCAAGTTTCCTAAATTTTCTAAAAATACATTTTCTTGTGCATGTTTTCTATCATTGAAAGTAGTGACTGTAAAATGTTCTTTTGCTATAAATGTCGGAACATAAATGTCCAAGTCCCCATCCCTGTCGAAGTCCGAAAGTGCTACTGAAAATGGAACTGACTTATTTGGAAAGTTGTCATATATGAGTGTTTCTTTAAAATGTCCGTTTTTGTTTTCGTATAAAAACACACCACTTTCTCTTGCTACAAATAAATCTACAAATCCATTTTCTGTGAAGTCAACAGAAAATACACCAAAGCTCTCATCTATGCTTTCGATACCTGATTTGTCTATTATGTTTACAAACTCTCCATTTTGATATTGTATAAGACAGTCTTTCTTACCGTCGCCAGTTGTTATGAAAATCTCTTTTTTGCCGTCGTTGTCTATGTCTATAGAGGCACCCCCTGCTACTGGATGTCCTGTGTTTGTATTTTCATTTGGACAGTCGAGTGAGACAGCTTTAGCAAAAGATATCGTTGTCTTTGTATCTACTGGAGCGATGTATTCGTCTTTAGTTCCTTTTCCCAAAAAGACATATGCAGCAACAGCAGATACCAGTAGAGCCAATATAATGACTATTATTAATATATATTTATTCATTGATAATTTTATTTATTTCCTCTTTTGTCTCAATATCTATTTTACATTCTTTTTCTGCTTTGGTTTTTATATTTATTATGCTAAATATACTATCTTTTTTTGCCCAATTAACCACAAGGTCAAAATCAAATCGGCGGGCGTATTCAATGCTTTTTTTCTTGTCATCACCTTTGTCAAAAACCTCTTTAATAATTTTTTTATTTTTATACCAATAGGAAAATGATTTTATTAAATTAATGACTTCATCGTTACCTCCTACAAAAAGAACCTTTTCTCTCTTTTGTTTTGATAGCATTTCTTTTAGTTTTTCATCACCCATAGAGAGCATCAACCGCTCTATACTCCCAGAGAACCCTGTCGCAGGCAGATCCTCTGCTCCCATCTTTTTAAGTAAGTTGTCGTACCTACCACCTCCACCTATAGACCACGGCATCCCTTTTACTTCTACTTCAAATATAAAACCTGTGTAATAGTCTAGTCCACGGACAAGAGTTAGATCCTGTTTTGTTTTAACAGAAGAATTATCAAGAAGATTTATGTCAACATCTCCAGACGATGCATCTAAATCTTCAAATTCTTTTAAAGTCATACCAACCTCTTTTTGCATCTCTTTATCTAGTTCTTTGCTAGTTAATTTATCTCTTTTATCTAAAACCCTACATAACTTTGAAAAATTAATTGTTGAATTATGTCGAAACATCATTTCTCTTATTTTTTCGCGACTGTTTACTACAAACTGATAATCCTTTACTCCGACTTCTTTTAATATCTCGTCAAAGACAATTAAGTTTTCTGTGTCTGATAACGCTTTATTTTTTGACCCGATATTTTCTATACCAAACTGCCAAAACTCTATGTATCTACCCTTTTGTGGAGTCTCCTTTCTCCATACTGGAGCTATATAAAACCATTTAATCGGCTTTGGAAGTCTCTTGTGTTCGTTTAATAACCTTGCGATGGGCGTGGTCATATCAAAGCGCATACCAATCTCATCTCCTTTTCCGCTTTTACTGGCTATCCTAAATACATCTTTTATGTTTGTATCTCCAAGAGCATCTTTTTGCTCTAGAGTGTCTGTGTACTCAAAAGCTGGTGTGACTACTTCTGTATATCCGTGTCTGATAAAAACATCACGGATTATGTCTATAACCAAAGCTCTTTTTTCTTGTTCTTCTCCGAAATAGTCGTTT
>JABABE010000015.1 GCA_014238395.1 Candidatus Kaiserbacteria bacterium | reverse complement strand
TAGACAAAAACTCCAAAACAAAGATGGTGTTTTTCAAAATAGAATTTTTAATTTTGCAATCACCCATGACTTACTGCAAGAAGCAGTAGGTTTAGCTGAAGATGGCAATATTCATTTTAATTTTGATCTAGATTTTAGTGGTAGTGAATTTCAAAAAATAGATGTAGGTTCTGATATACTAGATATAGATGATGTTCCAAAAGTAATATTTTCAAGAACAGTTAATTTTTCTTATGCAACATTTTCAGATATAACTAATTTTAATAAGGCAACATTTTCAGGAGAAGCTAATTTTTCTTATGCAAAATTTTTAAATGCAAATAGAGCTTATTTTTTTCAGGCAGCATTTTCAAGAAAAGCTAATTTTCATGAGGCAAAATTTTCAAGAGCGGTTTATTTTGATTCTGCAACATTTTCAGGAGAAGTTGATTTTACCTATGCAACATTTTCAGAAGAAGCTAATTTTCATGAGGCAAAATTTTTAGAAAAAGCTTATTTTTCTTATGCAAAATTTTTAGAATTTTCAGATATAGCCAATTTTATTGGGGCAAGATTTTCAGAAGAAGCTAGTTTTATAGGGGCAACATTTTCAAGAGCGGTTTATTTTGATTCTGCAAGATTTTCAGAAGAAGCTAATTTTATGGGGGCAAGATTTTCAGAGATAGCTGATTTTGGATATGTAGTATTTTCACAAAAAGTTGATTTTACAAATACAATATTTTTAAATGCAGTCCAGTTTAGGAGAGCAACATTTTCACCAGATCACCACACATATTTTTGTAATTTGAATCTAAAACAGAAGGATAATCCAGATAAAAGAAACGAAAAAGAAACCTATCCAGCTCCTCGTCTACAATTCCGAGACACTATTTTTCCTCAACTAGTTCTTTTTTCAAATTACAACCTATACCAAACTACTTTTGAGAGCTGCACAATAGCTGGTATTAAATTTAGAAGTTGTGAATTTGTAAAAACAGGTGTCGGGGTTTTCAAAAGAAATGCGTTTGAAAATAGAACGAGACAAAAAAGCTTTTG
>JABABE010000014.1 GCA_014238395.1 Candidatus Kaiserbacteria bacterium | reverse complement strand
TGTGCCATAGAAAGAGCATTAGAGATTAAAGCCGATTATGTGATAATAACAAAAAACAATGTTGATGGTATCTATGACAAAGACCCAAACAAAGAAAAAGATGCTAAAAAATACGACAACATAACTACAACAGAAATTTTAGAAAAAAAGCTCGCCTTTGCAGACCACGCTGCTATATCTTTAATGAGAGAAAACAAACTAAAAGCAAAGGTTGTATCTATGGATGACTTAGGAAACTCATATAAAGACGGTGTAGGAACTGAAATAATCCCAGACTAGTTTATACATCTGTTTGGTTGTGGAATTTGCTGTGAACCTCCTTCAACCTTTTGTTTGTGATGTGGGTATAGATTTGTGTTGTTGAGATATTGGAGTGGCCGAGAAGTTCTTGTACAGATCTTATGTCTGCGCCGTTTTGCAATAAGTCTGTAGCAAAGGCGTGTCTGAGTGTGTGAGGGGTGACTTTTTTTGATATACCGGCAGAGATGGCTGTCTTTTTTACAATCCTTTCAATCGACCTTGATGTCAATCTGTTTTCTTTTCCTTTTGTATTTCCTGACACAAACATCGCTTCAGACACGTCATCTCTTTTATTTAAATACTCTTTAAGATATTTGTTTGCACCATCGGATATAAAAACTGTTCTCACTTTAGAGCCTTTTCCTCTTATAGATATCTCTCCCTTACTTGTGTCTATATACCTATCTAGTGCAGTGAGTTCTGATACACGGAGCCCTGTAGAAAAAAGCATATAAAATATTGCTTTGTTTCTTAAATCGTTTATAGTGTTTCCGGAGATCACAGAGAAAAGTGTTTTTATTTCGTTTGTCGTCAGTGTATCTATCATTCTTGTTTCTGTTTTTGCCAGGTCTATGTCAGATGCTGCGAGTGTTTTGATTTTTTGTGAATTTATATATTTTAGAAAAATCCGTATAGGTACAAGGTAACTGTTGTTTTGTGTATTTTTCTTTAGTGTTCCTTCTGTGCCAGGTCTTCTGTTTAGCCAGAGTCTAAAGTCGTGAATTAAGTCTTGAGTTATCTCTGAAGCTTTTTTAATTTTTGAATATTTTAAAAAGACACAAAGCGCTCTGTCGTAGTTTTCTACTGTTTTTTGTGACCTGCCGAGTCCAACTTCCAAATATTCTAAAAATCTTTTTTTTAGGTTTTGTATCTCCATAATGTTTATATTATACAGTGTCGCAATAAATATTTT
>JABABE010000013.1 GCA_014238395.1 Candidatus Kaiserbacteria bacterium | reverse complement strand
CATATTTTGCAATTATTTCTGTAGGGTTTTTTTCTGCAGAAGTCTCTAATGTTTTGGAGTCAAAAACAAGGCTAAAAACCACAGGTATTACAAAACTTAAAAGCAAATAGCCAAAGGTTAGTATTTTTTTTCTATCTGGCGAAAGCTCATCGTTATTTGTATAAGAATTTTTTGGTATAGTGTTTCTAAACTCTCGCCAAGACTTAGATAGGATTGGAGAGAGAAGGAGTATATGTAAATTATAACAAATAATAAGAATCCATAAAAAAAACAAAGCCAATCCATTCTGAACAGTAATATTATCATCTTCAAAAGCATAATCAATTAGATAACTAATTGTAGATAGAAACAATACACCTAAAATAGTTAAAATTATTTCCCCTACCCCTTTACGCTCTTTTAAAAAATCATTGAACCATTGTTTTTTGGGGAAATAAAAAATAAAAAAAACAAGAATAACAAGAATAACAAGAATAACAATATTTACGATAGTTAAACGCGTCCATGATTCCAGTTTTGTTATAGCATCTATTCCTGTATTATTTGGAGTTAAAAAAGCTATACCCGTAATTGCTAAAATCCAAAACAATCCCCATAATATATAACTGAAAATATCTTTTTTAGCTACTTTAGATTCTACAGTGTTTTTTTTGTCTGTTTTAGTTTGAGTAGATTCTTTTTCTTCCATTTTAGTTTGAGCAGATTTTTGTTCTTCCATTTTAGTTTTAAAGTTAAGGTTTTATATTTATTATTTTCAAAAATTTTTTAATATTTCCAATAACCTGTTTCTGTGTTTGCTAAAGTCGTTTTTGTTTTCTTTGTCTACAAAACAGTGGTATTGAAATTTTTTATTGTGGCTTAAAAAAGTTTTTTTTACAAAATTTTCTTTGGCTTTAAAGTCGTCGTTTTCATAGGGGATGCCTTTGGTTTCTAGGATAAGCACTTTTTCAATTTCTGCATTTTTTATGTTTTTTGTGCTGTTTTGGTATTTTTTGTTGTCTTTTCTTTTGAGTATCAAAAAGTCTGGGGTGTATTTTCCTCTGGGGGTTTTTATCCAAAAGGATTGTAAATTTTTGTCTTTGTAGCCGTTGTAATAGACTTCGTAGTTTTTTAGTGCTTCGTATTTTAGCATTTCTGCGAGGGCATTTTTTTCAAAAT
>JABABE010000012.1 GCA_014238395.1 Candidatus Kaiserbacteria bacterium | reverse complement strand
GAGTGATAAAAGCTATACTGAAAACCTATTAAAGTTTTCCGAGGAAGGCACTTTTGTCTTTAGTGTAGTTTTTAAAAAGAGAACCATTATGAAACCTCTTAGCCAACATTTGTCTTCGGATGAATGTATGAAAAAAATAGAACTGATAAGTTCTGATATATCTAGGTTTGAGGACCTAGGTATAGTAGGATGCTGCTGTTCGGAAAAATTTCCGCTTAGCAATGGAAAATTTCATTATTTCCATCAGTGCATCAAAACTCGAAAGGTGGTTAATCTGGAAAAACTGACCACCAGTAGAGTTTTACAATAGGTAGAAAAAGATTTTGGTATAAGGCAGAAGGGTGATAACTTGTTATTATTCTTCTGCCTTGATTTTTTTTATATATACAAAACACATTACACCACTTAGAAAGTTCTGAATACTCTTTAATTTTGTTGATAGGGTAGAGAAAATACTTAAAATAATCAAAAAATATATTATAATAACTATGCAGTGAATGTTGCGATGAATATGTTCTTTAAAATTTCTTAATATAAACATTTTCGTAAAATAAAATTATGAAAAAAATAATAGTTGGAATGATGGTTGGTTTAATGTTTTTGTTTTCTTGTAGTATATACAAGCCTGACAAAAGCTTCAATAATGTTGATAGAATCTTGGAAGAATACGCTGGAGAGCAGGATTTTATCCTCAATGTTATTTCTGATAAGGTGGTAGATAATAAAGCTGTGGTGCTTAACTCGTACCATTCTTTACGCCGATGCAAAGAATATCTAGAATCGTTTGTCTCTCAAAAAAATACAAATTTTTTTGGACAATACGAGATCTTTAAAGTGTGTTGTTCCTACAAAGGTGGTAAAGGAAAGAGAAAAAGGGACTTTAATAGTCATACTTGTCTTATAATAAAAGACCTTATTCTTTATGACAGAAGAGTAACAATCGGTAACCTTTCTTCTTTTTACTCTACCCAGAGAGTAAAAATAAAGAAATAAAATCTTAAAAAAAAATAAACTGGCGGCAGTGGGTATCTTTAATGGTGTCCGCTGCTTTGTTTTTTATATATATAAAAATACCATATCACTTAGAAAGTTTAGGGATTTTTCACTTTTGCTACTTGAAAAAATCAAAAAATATATTATAATAATTATGTAGTGAACGTTGTAATGAATATTGTTCTTTTATTT
>JABABE010000011.1 GCA_014238395.1 Candidatus Kaiserbacteria bacterium | reverse complement strand
TTAATAAATAACGAAAGTATCCACAACAATGAACGAGAGAGAAAAATAGCGGAAAAGAAACTGACAAGAACACCTATACCAAAAGCAAGTGCAAAACCTTTTACTATTGATGTGCCGAACCAAAACAAAAGCAATGCAATCAAAAATGTAGAGATGTTTGCATCTTTGATAGAACTCCAAGCACGAGAAAAGCCAAGAGATAAAGCCTCTTTAAACTGTTTGCCATCCTTTAATTCCTCTCTCATCCTTTCAAATATAAGCACATTAGCGTCAACAGCAAGCCCAAGAGACATAATAATACCAGCTATACCAGCTGCTGTTAACACTACTGGTATCACTTTAAAGATAGATATCATTATAACTGCATATCCCAAGAGAGCAACGCCGGCCAAAAAACCAGAAAGTCTGTAAATTATTATAAGTAACAAGATTATTAAAAGTATAGACAAAACTCCAACAAAAAATGCTTTTTCGATTGTGTCTTCGCCCAAGCTTGCTGAGACTGTTTGTGTCTCTGATATCTCTATCGGTACTGGTAATGCACCAAAGTTCAAATCCCTTGCGAACACAGTCGCTTCATCTATAGTAAAGTTTCCACTGATTTGAGTTGCTCCACCAAGTATAGGCTCTCTTATTATTGGTGTAGATAATATCTCCCCATCAAGAAAAATACCCAACAGCTCACCAACATTGCTTTTAGTTAAATCAGCAAAAAGTTTCGCGCCCTCAGAATTAAAATTCACTGTGACAGCCGGAGTGTTTGTGACACCTCCTGTGTGAGATGATAAAAATGTAACTTCCGCTCTTTTTACAAGAGCACCAGTAATACCAGTGTCACTAAAATTACGATCTCCGTCGTGTAATTTAAACTCTAATATTGGAGTTTTGCCTATGACTTCTATTGCCTTATCTATATCTTGTATACCTGGCAACTCTACTGCAAGTCTGTATAATTTTTCCTTTGCAGAGAGTGATGAATTTTGAGTATATACATTTGGTTCTGACACCCCGAGGACATTTACCCTTTGCTCCACAACATCTCTGAGTGCTGAAACTTGTGCTTTTTTTTCTCCAACAGGTATGTTTTCTGTGTTTGCGTCGTATAACAACCTTATTCCTCCTTTTAGGTCAAGCCCAAATGAAAATGGTTTTTCGTTTGAAAATGCATAAAAAGCTCCGAGTAACCCTATTATAGAAAAAAGAATAATGTTTAAAATGAGATAAAAAAAAGTCTTCATTATAATTTCAGTATAACACAATGATTTTAAAAGTCTTTTCTTGAAAATATAAAAATTAAAACTTTGTTATTTCTTTTGTTTTTCTAAACCAACTCTGCTGTTGTGGTATAACTCTCACACAATAATGTATAATAATAGTGATAGTAGAATTGCTTTCTATTATCGTTTCTTTATATGACGACCTTGCTTTGAAATATAAGCATAGCAACAGGTCACACTATTTAAAAAAACAATGAAAACTAAAAAATTAATGCACCATAAAGGTCTATTTTTCTTTGCTGGTGCAGTATTACTTTTGTGTAATATTGGATTATTTACTACCAATGGATTCTTATTAGTCAATTCAAGTTGGCTAGTAGTATTTGTGCTCTTTGGTATTTTCACAATAATTTTTTCCTTATATTTTTTGGACGAATCATCCTTTGGTTGTTATATAGGAGAAGAAAAATGCTATCGTAATACAATGATATTTTTTTGGAGTGGTATTACGATCTTTGTATGTTATTTTTCTACATTAATTACAATATTAATTTAGGATTTATAATAACAACTACTTTTTTAAAAACCCGAGTAACTTATTTGTTATTACTTGGGTTTTTTATACAACAACAACTTTTAATGGTTGTTATTTTTTTGCATTCCTGAATACCCACCATCATTATGGATTTTGTAATGATATTATCCTCCCTATTTTAAAAAGTTAAAAAAATGTTTTTTTGGTATATAATATAAATAGTGATACAGTAGCTTGCTGTTGTGTCTTGGTCGTTAAAATCTTAACAATTAAAAATTATGAGAGCACCAATAAGTACTGAAGCTAGAATAGAGCAGTATTATGATCATGGAGAGGGAAAGCCTAGAGAAGAACGATTTCATTTTATCTCTGCAACTATATTAGTTATATCTCTGTTTTTTTGGATTATTGATTTAGTAATAGTTACTGCTAATATATCTTTTTTTTGGGAGCAAAATCAAGTTTTAGAGATAATATGGTTCATATTTATCT
>JABABE010000010.1 GCA_014238395.1 Candidatus Kaiserbacteria bacterium | reverse complement strand
CAATTAGCAATTCAATCAATTCTAAACAGTTTTTTTTATTTTCTTGTCTATATTCTTCGTTGGGAATTTCTTTAATTTCTAAATTTTCAAGTTCAATCTTTACTTCTTTAAGTTTTTTTATTTTAATTTTGGTAAATATTTTTTCTCTATCATTTTCTTCCATGTTCTTCCAATTATTCCATTCATCTTCAGTAAAATCTTCTTTATATCTCTCAGAGAGATCTCCCCAAAGATTAAAAAATTTGAGAATGATTTGAATTGTTTCTTCTTTTTCTTCCTTTTTTCTTTTATCTAACTCTAACAGTTCTTCTTCTCTATCTTTATCATCATCTCCGCTAGATACAAAAAATTCATAGAAAAAAGGTAGAATTCTAAAATTTGGTTTTTTTTCAATAGCATATTTTATTTCTCTTTTAAAATTAAAAAGCAATGCTAAAAAAACAGTAAATAAGGACGAATGCACCTTAGGAAATAGTAAATTAACTGCTGCTGTTAAATTTTGATTCTCATCCTTAGTAAAAAAGGCTATTGATCTTGCCCATTTAATAAACGTGTATGTAATTCTTATTAAAATAGTTTTATTGTTCTTGTTTTTTTTATCTATATTTGACATTGTTATTTGACATTCATTAGGAAAGTTGTAACCAGCACTACGCGAAAAAGATGATTCTTGATTTAGTTTGGTATGATTAAAAAAAATAACAAAAAAGCAACTAAAAACTTGATTTATATAATTGTTATATTTTTTTCTATCAGTTGTATTTATAATTTTATTCATTTTTTCTTCCATTTTTTGAGCATGTTCTTTAAAAGACGAGACAAATGGGTAAGATTCATTTTCTATTAATTTTTTAATTATTACTGGAAGACAGTTATTTCTAAAGTAACCATCTTGCCACCATCCGTCTCTATTTTTAATTTTTTGTCTTTTTAAATTCCAAAACTTTTCATCCCACTCAAATATTTTAGGCAGGATAGAAAAAGCAATTTTCAACAAATCTGTTTGTTTATCAAAACTGTTTAAGTAAATTCCAAAAAGTTTAATTACAGATTGCATTTTTTTAAATTTG
>JABABE010000009.1 GCA_014238395.1 Candidatus Kaiserbacteria bacterium | reverse complement strand
GCTCAGTTTTATCTATCCGCGACTACTTTTGGCAAGAGAACTATTGCGGGACGACGGAGTGATTTTTATTAGCATTGACGACAACGAACAAGCAAACCTAAAACTACTCTGCGATGAAGTTTTTGGCGGAATGAATTTAGATACTTTTGTATGGCACAAAAGTGGCGAAGGTAGATATGGTAAAATGAAAAACCACCCGAAAGTGTTTTTTTCATAGACAGAGTAGGCTCACAGTAATAAGCTAGCCCCTCCTCTCAAAGATTTTTGACGTCTCACAAAACAAGGCGTCATGCAAAATTCTACAAAATTTTTTTCTTGCCTATAGAGACAGGCGTTGTAGCGAAACACTACAAAAATTTTTTGTTTATCAGTTTCTTTTTTTATGTCTTACTGTATTCAATTGTTCTAAAAAACATAACCAATAGAAAGCCCTCCTACAAAACCTCCATAATCTTGTGCGTCCCCTCTTTCTTCTCCATCATTCGCTTTAAGTTTAAATGTTGCCGTAGATTTACGAACAAAACTACCTATAGTTAAACCAAAGGAAAAAATATATCTAATCCCAATATCACTATAAAAACCCATACCGCTACCATTATAACATTTTTCAGTAGGTTCATTAAGATCATTACACAAAGTAGCAGAAACATGCACCAATCCTCCACTAATATAAATATTCCAATCTTTTTTTGAAGGTTTTATAAGGTGATATTTACCTCCTAAATAAATTTCATTAGTTATTAATCTTTGAATACAAAGGCTACTATTAGAACCAGAAAGAGCAGTTCCTCCACTACCTTGTTTATAATTTCCTTCAATATCAATAGAATTTTGTGCGGCACTACAAGTATCAAACTGTCTTTTATGACCATCTCTATAAATAACAACATAATAATCAAGTCCATGAGGATAAGGTTCATTAAGCTCATCTTTGGTAGCAACAATCTCTGCTCGAGTACTACTACAATCCAAATGCGATCTAGCAACATTATCATTTCCCTCTGGAATATGGTCTTCTGCTTTCGAATAAATAATACCTCCAACCAAGCTAATTCTAGAAGAAATTTGATAATCTATTTGCAAACCTTTTCCACCTGAATTTTTTAAATCCGAAGACTCATCTATAGTTTGTGAAAGTTTATTTCCATAAAATCCCTCTATACTAAATTTTATAGGTTTGTTTTGTGGAGTTGTAGTATTTTCATTATTGGAATCTTGCGCAAACAAATTTACCCATCCTAAAATCAAAACAAGCAAACAAAAGAGTACTATTGATTTTTTCATATTTAGGTTTCTTTAAGTGTTTTTATTTAAAATAGTGGAAACCACCCTAGTAAAAAATATACTATACTGCAATACCACTATCTTGTCAAGTATTAAAAAGGGAATTACATACATAAAAAGCCAAAACTATAAATTTTTTAACGACTATGTGTAGATATTTTTAGGGGTAAGTGCTTTTTATAGGACTTCTTTAATATCTCCTTTTCCTGCCTTTTTGAAAACATTATTGCCATATTTCTTTTTTATCTGCTCCCTACTCATTAGGAATAGCGGTTTTTCTGTTATACTCCTATTATTTTGCAAACCAGTCCAAGCACTACTCATTTTAATTTGTAAGTTGTTTGTAGGTAAGTCTTTTGCCTTTAACTGCTTTACATAAATTTTCCATTCTTTGCAAAGTGTGAATTTTACCATTTTCTTCGTTTAGTCTCAAACTATACTCGTCAATTATGTTTGCGGGCATTTTGGCTTTTTATGTATGTAATTCCCATTAAAAAATATAACTAACAAATATTTTGAACTTAAAAATCTCATTGGATACGCTGCTACTATCTACAAGCAAATATCTACTACCTGTGTTTTCTTCAATTACAAAAGTATTGCCAATTAATTCAGGAATAAGTTGATAATGTAATGCCCCATCAATAGATGTATTGAGACCTAATTTATATTTTATACCAATACCAAATTTATAATATTGGCCTTTTTCATACTCTTCTAAAAATTTTAAATTTCTAAATAAATGTCTATCTTGAGCAGAAGCTTTTACCATAAAGCTGTAAGCAAAACTAAAATCAGTAATAATTTTATTATTGGATGGGATTATATAAGATAATTCTAAATAGGGTATTTGAAATTTTTGCCAGTATAAAATTCCAGTAACTCCATTAAAAGAACCTTCACAATCTCTAAACCCGCTTAAACCATATTGATTAGAACTACTATACACATAATTTTTAGCAAAATAAAAAAAAAAAAAAAAAATTTCTTTAAAACCAATATCAAATTTTAAATTGGAGTTATTATTTAATGGAGATTCAAAAGAAATAAAAATTGTTCTTTCATAAGCTTCTTCAATATCAACATCACTAAAAGTTCTGTGTGTCCAAGTATTAACACCGTCTCTTCTATCAGTCCAATCAGAACTATCACGACCTAACCAATCTGTATTGACCATTTTACCTCCAGATCCAGAATTTATAGCTTTACTCAAATCTACTCCGATATAAATATTAGGAGAAATTTTAATTTCACTTAAAAAGTTTATCATCAGTAAATTACTAATATCCCACTCAAGTTCGCTAATTTTTCTTCCGCGTCCTACTTTATAAACTCTCTCAAAAGCTACACCATTCAGAAAAGTTGTTCCTATTTTTAATGAAAATGATTTATTTTCAAAATGCTCATAGTTTTCTTGTGCCGAAAAATTAAACGGAATAAAAAGAAACAACTCTAAAATAAAAAATAATATAAATAATTTCACAGAAAAAAATTTGTAATATTTTAAAAAAATTTTCGCATTAGCGTTACAAAACACCAATGTAATGGTCTTAATATTTGTAGTTATTCGCAAAAACTTCACGAACCAGCAAGACTCTTTCGTTGTGAAGGCTATTCCCCTTTCGCCTAAGATAAAGGAGTAGCTTTCACTCGCTTTTTTTTCTAGCGGGATTTGTTTTTTTGCAATTTCTACGGTTTGCATTTCATCGTCATATCTTTTTTCAATTCTATGCAGTGTATTATTTAAAACAAGAACCTCTTAAAAAATTGGTTGCCTTGTTTCATAAATACAAGCGTATTGCTTTAACCTGCTTTGAAAAAAAACATACAGATTGCCACCGTAATGAGATTACTTGTTATTTAGAAAAAAATTATAAAATAAAAATTCATTACCTATGAAAGAAAAAATCCTAATTTTAGTAAAGACATATCCTACTTTTTCTAAAAATCTTTTTTTTGGAGTTTTTTTATTATGGCAGAGTTCAGTTTATTTGCTCTTTCCACAAAATCTAATTCTTTATGAGGAGGAATAGAAAAAGTAAAGGTTGTTTTTCTATTTTTATTTGTAATTGCTAAATCACCTAAACAAATAATATCCATACCTATTAATACATCATTCCCTCCAATACTAGAAGTAGAAGCAACTGGAATATTTTTTATTTTTAAGTTTGTTCCAATATCTATTACAGCTATATCATAAACATTAACTTTTTTAGGTTCACTACCCACTCCTTTTGTAAATATCTGGTCGGTAGCAATACATCCAATCTATCGGCTATTTCTTGTGTGATTGTTGTCTTTTCTGCTCCTGTATCCCAAATAGCTCTACATTTTATTGACTTGTTATTATAAACATTTTGAATTATCATTTCTCTAACAATAACACTAGCTAAACCATTATATTTTTGGGTAAATGCTAAATAAGGAATTTGCATCTTTATTAAACTCTTGAATAATATCTATGAATTACATCAGAATTATTAGATACCAAATGCACAAGAAACTCCCCTAGATTGTATTTTTTTTTTAGCATATAATGCACTACTTGTTCTTTAGAATCTCCACTTGTTATTACTTTACAATCTTTTAAAACAATATATTTGTTATTGTAATCCTTTTGTAGAATCTCCTTATTCTTTAGGTAATAATCGTATTCTTTACTTATTTTATCCATAGTTTTAGTTATTTTATAGGTTAGTTTTATCCTAACATATTTTAAGATATTTTCAACCTTTATCTATTTGTAACTGCGGTTTTTCTTTAGATCTATAAAAACCTAGGCCCCCACCCTATTCATATATTCTGCCTTTTTTTTATTATAGATTTTTGATTTCTAACTAGATTTAGCCTATTATATAAGAACAATTATAATTTAGTATAAAATGAAAAAAGAGCCAAAAGCAGAACCCATAATAAAACAAGAGAGCAAACAAGACAAGCTAATAGAAGTATTTCAAAAGCATTTTCCTCAAGCATTGCAAGAAACCGAGCACGGGTTTTTGGTAGATAAAGAGCAGTTGCAAAGAGCATTAGAGCCAAAAAACTGCGAGGTAACAGACGAGGCTTTGGAATTACGTTGGGTAGGTAAAAAATAAGCCTACCATTCTAGTTATATTCTAACCGATAAAACAATCAAACCGCTCCAAAAAGAAAGCAAAGATTTTGAAAATACTGGCAATGTCTTAATCAAAGGAGACAATCTGGATGCTTAAAAATTACTAGCAAAGAAATTGTTTTTGATAATGGTTTTAATCTGCCTATTGGAGTATCTGAGTCTTGTAGCGAATTGAAAAAGATAGTGCATAACGGGTATTTTTCTAGGTCTAACAAAGACAAGGATAACCAAGAAACGATTGATTTGATTTTAAGAGAAAAGGAGAAAT
>JABABE010000008.1 GCA_014238395.1 Candidatus Kaiserbacteria bacterium | reverse complement strand
TACAATTAGCCTTTCCATAGCAGGAAATTTTAATTACCAAAATCATTATCTAAGCAATGGAACTATTACAGCAAACCACCTAAACTTTACTGCAAGAAATGGTAATTTTATCAATAACACTACATTAACAACAGGTAATCTTGGCATAACAGCAAATAACTTTAACAATGCTGGCGGAACTATTACCGCAAGTAACATTAACCTTTCTGTAGCAGGAGATTTTGATTACGCCGCTGATTATCTAAACAATGGAACTATTAATAATCTGAGCAACGTTAACCTTGATCTCACTGTAGGCGGTAATTTTAGCTACGACGATTCCGCTAGTGATTTTGTTTTGCAATCGTCACGATCTCTTGTAGTTTTAGGAAGTGCTTCTTTTAATGTAAATGAGTTTACAAGCTTAGGAAACATTGATGTTGCCAATGATTTTACGGTTACAGCAGCAACTTTTTTTGCAAACGGAGGGATAATTGATGTTGCTAAAGACTTTAATGCTACAGCAGGAACTGATTTTACAAACGGAGGGAACCTTGATGTTGCCAATGACTTTAATGTTACAGCAGGAAATAATTTTACAAACGCAGGGCTATTAGATGTTGTCAATGACTTTACGCTTACAGTAACAAATAATTTTAATAACAATTTTCAATTTGATGTTGGGAATGACTTTAATGCTATAGTAACAAATGATTTTACAAACGAAGGGAGATTAGAAGTTGACAATGACTTTACGCTTACGCAAACAAATAATTTTGTAAACAGAGCGATAATTGAGGTTGCCAATGACTTTAATGCTACAGCAATAGATTTTCTCAACAACAGTCAAATTTATGTTGACAATGACTTTAATGCTACAGTAACAGATAGTTTTGAAAACATAAATGTAATTGATGTTGAAAATAACTTTAATCTTACAGCATCAAATAGCTTTAAAAATACAGGGAGGGGAAATATTAATGCAGCTAACTTGAGTCTTGAAACAGCTACATTGGATCTAGCTGGAAGTATTATTGTAGACACATTCAATCTTTCTCTATTGAATGGGAATGGTGAGGTTTTTAATTACGACGCTGATTTTCTAAACAATGGAAATATTGCTACAAACCAATTTAATCTCCAAGTAGAAGGTGATTTTAACTCCGAGGGTAATGCCAGCGGTGATTTTATTTGGGATGCAGGCAATAGTCTTACAGTTGGGGGAACTGCTTCTATTGCGGTAAATAATTTTAGCAACTATGGAGAAATCAGTTTTCATACAATTGATGCAGCAGTAGAGGGTGATTTTAGCAACTATGGAG
>JABABE010000007.1 GCA_014238395.1 Candidatus Kaiserbacteria bacterium | reverse complement strand
TATATTTTGCTCAGGAAATGATCAATCAATGCTTCGGCATTGAGATAATTGTACTAATCTATAAATCGTACATGGTTTCTCGGATACCCATTACCGAGATTAAGACGGGGTAAGAAAAAAATAAAATCTATCTTTTGTGATGAAACAAAACAAAAACACCGATAAATATCGGTTTTTTGTGTATAAAAACATTGACAAATAGATGAAAGTTTGATATGATAAATGTAAATACATATTTGTGTATTTACTTTAATTATTTTGTTCTTTTACTTACACCAAATTTGTTTTTTAGAGAAAGATTAATTCTTTTTTCTAACTAGTTAAATTTGAAAAAAAAAAATATGATTTGTTATAAAGCAACAGTTCCAGAAACAGTAAGTGTTACAGAGATCCGTAGTGCACTTAATTCAGAAGAAGGACTATCTTTGAAATATGTTAATCAAGCATGTGAACGTAAAGTGTGGCTCGTTAATTTCAAAACAGTAGGGACAAGACCTTTTTCTGTTTTTTTTAATACCTTGATCAAACATAAGGTAATAGTTAAAATCAATGAAGCGTTCCATTTTGTAAATAAAACAAAAAGGGAAAAGAATATGAATACTCTCTTGTAGAGGTCTGTTTGGAACAAGTAGATGCCCGCTAAAATACTATTTTAGCGGGTGTGATTTTTTCTATAAACCGTAAAGGGTTTCCAAATATATATATCACCGTTAAGACTAAGACGGTGTAAGAAAAAAATAAAATCTATCTTTTGTGTATAAAAACATTGATAAATCAATAAAAGTTTGATTTACTGATAGTAAATATACATTTGTATATATATGCTCTTTAATACAGTGAGTCTATTTTATTAGAACGGAGTTTGTCTTCTAATTCTAATTTAGTAGATCCATATAAACACTAAAAATGAAATATTTATCCATAGATGGAAATAAGTTTAATGCAAGACTTAATTCAGATAAAGGGGTTCCTGAACAATTTGTTTTTTTCGCATATAGAAGCGAAAAACAAATTAAATTACCAGGAAGAACACGAAGTTTCTGGGAATATTTTCAGGAATTAATTTCTGAAAAAAGAGTAAAAAAAGATTCTGGAATATGGTTATCTACAGAAAGAGATAGTATACAGTGATTATAAATATTCTTTCTGTTTTTAAAAAGCCAAGATTTAAGTCTTGGTTTTTTTACCAGTGATGAGTACTTTTTCCGTGAGTTTCCATTGACTTATATTTTTTGTCTATAGATGCAACCTCTATGTAGTGCATTATCTTTACTATGAATGCACTTATAAGAAGAACCATATGGAGTCCTGCTGCGTATATTACAGTATCCTTTACACCTTCTGTAGTAAGATCAAAATCAGTTGTTCCTAGTGCCATAGCATATCCCAAAAGTTTAATTGATGTAATGGCTACAAGCGCATCTGCTATCTTTACTTTCAAGTCACTGTGTGAGAGATGTTCAGCCCATGCGTAGTGTTTTGTGATGTAGTCTGAGTGGTATACATACTGTTGGAAAATTATCAAAGTTGTCATCAAGGCAAATGTGATAATAAGTACGACATCTATAATGTGAAATATCTCAACAGTTAGTTTTGTGATATCTATACCATCAGTTCCAGAGATCAGATGAACAAACTCACTAGGAAGTGCGATTATATACAAAGCTGCTTCAAGCATAAGTATAGTCATCGCAACCACCAAAAGCGATTTACCAATAAAAGCTATAAATATTACAATTTGTTCCCAAAAGCAATCAATTTTTTTTGTGTCTTTTGTGTTTAGCATTATCTCTATTATAATACACAAAATTTATATTGCAAGTTTCTTTCAAAAAGAATTTTAAAAACGGAAACATTGCTATATAATAAATTAATGCGAATGTAGCTCAGCTGGTTAGAGCACTGCACTGATAATGCAGAGGTCGTAGGTTCGAGTCCTACCATTCGCACTTGATTATATGGTTTGTGATAAAATATAAATATATGAAAAACTATAATATAAATCTTGTTAATAAACCAAAGCAAGTGGTGGTAGATGAATATGATAATATAATTGCTATAAAAAATAGAAAAGATATTAATTATGAAACAGATATATTTAGGACTTCGGCTTTATGGATAACAAATACAAAGGGCGAAATATTACTTGCAAGGAGAGCATTTAATAAACCATCAAATCCGGGAAGATGGGGTCCTGCAGTAGCCGGTACATTAGATGAGGGAGAGGATTATGATGATTCCGTTTACAAAGAAGCTGAAGAAGAATTAGGGATTACAGGTATAAAATTTCAAAAAGCAGAAAAATCATTCCTCAACATACCCCCGTTCCGTTACTTTGTACAATGGTACACTGTTACAATTGACAAGCCTCTTAATTATTTCAAACCACAAGAAGAAGAAGTGGTTGGTCTTACTTGGATAGATGCAAAAATTTTAATTAATGAAGTAAAGGAAACACCAAATACTTACATCACTGGTTTTCGGGAGTCTATAATGTTTTTGATAAAACAACCTCTGTTGTGCAAAACTAAAAATGTTACTTCAACAATATCACACCAACAATCATTGTAGGTATACAGCCAAAACCTTTTTAGGGTTTCAATAGTCCTAGTATAGAATTC
>JABABE010000006.1 GCA_014238395.1 Candidatus Kaiserbacteria bacterium | reverse complement strand
TAAGATGCATAAACACCTCTTGCCATAGCTTCTATCATTCCTTTTTCACATGCTGGTATATACTCTTGAGGTATTACTCCACCTTTAATATTATTTATAAATTCAAACGACCCTGTTCGTTTGACATTCTTAGGAAGTGATTTTATTTCCTCTTCTGTAAGTTTATTTATTGGCGCAACTTTGATTTTTACATGTCCGTATTGTCCTCGTCCACCTGTTTGTTTAATATATTTAATCTCTGCATCTGAACTACCTCTTATTGTTTCTCTATATGCCACTTGTGGTGTTCCTACATTTGTTTGCACACCAAACTCTCTTTTCAATCTGTCCACTATTATTTCAAGATGTAGTTCACCCATACCAGCTATTTTTGTTTCACCTGTTTCTTTGTCTGTCGTGACTTTAAATGTCGGATCCTCATCGGAAAGTTTGTGTAATGAAATACCCAGTTTTTCTTGATCGGCTTTTGTTTTTGGTTCTATTCTTAATTCTATAACAGGGTTAGGAAATACTATTTTAATTAACTCAATCGGTGCTTTTTCATCACAAAGAGTGTCTGAGGTTTTTGAGTCCTTTAAGCCTATGATTGCACATATCTCCCCAGAAAAGACTTTTTTAACCTCTTTTCTCTCATTTGCGTGGGGTAAAACCACACGACCAATTCTTTCTTTTGAACCAGTTCGTGCGTTTAATACATACGAACCTGCTTCCAATATTCCAGAATACACCCTGCAGTAAGACAGTTGCCCTACAAAAGGATCTGTTTGTAGTTTGAAAACCATAGCAGACAGTGGCTCATCATCTGAAGGTTTTCTTTCAAGTTCTATTGTTTCATCATCTGGGTCAGTACCTTTAATAGCTGGTATATCTTTTGGTGATGGAAGGTAGTCTACAACTGCATCGAGAAGTATTTGTACACCCTTATTCTTTAAAGCAGAACCAGTGAAGACAGGAAAGATTTTTGATGTTACGACCTCCTTTCTCAGTGTTTCTTTTAATTTTTCAACGCTTATCTCTTCTCCGTTTAAATATTTTTCTGCAAGTTCATCATCGATTTCAACTATTCTCTCTACTAGTTTTTCTCTTTCTTTTTCTACTATTTCTTTCATGTTTTCTGGAACATCACATACTTCTATGTCTCTACCCATATCTCCGTTAAACTTATAACCCTTCCTTGAAAGTAAATCAACAACTCCTTCGTGGTTTTCTTCTTCTCCTATTGGCAACTGCATCCTTACTACATTTTTATTTAATTTATCTATTATGCTTTGAAAAGATTTTTCAAAACTCGCTCCAGTCCTATCTAATTTGTTTATAAAAATTATTCTTGGTACATTGTATTTATCTGCTTGTCTCCACACAGTTTCTGATTGTGGCTCGACCCCAGCGACACCATCAAAAACCACCACACCTCCATCCAAAACTTTCAGTGACCTCTCAACTTCTGCTGTAAAATCAACGTGTCCTGGTGTGTCTATAATATTAAATCTGTATTTATGTTTTTCGTCATTTGAATCTTTATCTGTCGGAGTCCAAAAACAAGTAGTTGCAGCACTTGTTATTGTTATTCCTTTTTCTTGTTCTTGAGCCATCCAGTCCATTGTCGCCTCACCTTCGTGTACCTCTCCTATCTTATGTGATACACCTGTATAAAAAAGTACTCTCTCTGTGGTTGTAGTTTTACCTGCATCTATGTGCGCACATATACCTATGTTTCTAACTCTCTCTAATGGACAATCTCTATCAACCATATTACCAAGCTAGATGAGCAAATGC
>JABABE010000005.1 GCA_014238395.1 Candidatus Kaiserbacteria bacterium | reverse complement strand
TTCGTGGTTTTTGTGGTTGACTTGATAAGTTTTTTTTATGCTGACTATTTCTTTCATAATTAATTTGTTTTGCTCTATTATTAGTGGCAGTTGTTTGTTTTGTTTTATTATTAGCGGAATTTGTCCATTGTTAATGGAGTTGTAGGTTTTATTTGATACATCTTTGTGTTCTTTGAAAAATGTTACTGCTTTTCCTATTACATTTAAACCTTCCATTATTGATTTTATGGATTTTTTTATGATTTTAAAAGTCTTTTTAAAAATAACAATAATTGTTTTTGTTGTTTCTTTTAATCTCTTCCATACGAAAGGGATGACAACAAGAAAAACAATAATGCCTATTATTATATCGTTAATCAAGCCTTTTTCTTTTAAGAATTGTATGTAGTATTCCATTTTAGAAATATAGTAATATTCCGTCTGGTACGGATATTTGTTTTTGAAAATATAAATTACCTTGGGCGTCTGTTTCGGTTAGGCTGACAGATTCTATAACGTCTTGCAAGCAGATCCAAAATTGCACGTATCCTTTTCGGTTGTTTTTGCCGCTTGTGGAATAAACTATATCTCCTTTTTTATAATTTTGCAAAGCAATATATTCTATTGCTTTTGAAGTATATTGCTTGAATAATTCTTCTGCGTCGGATTGGATAAATTGCGGGTTTTCAATGATTTGAGCTGCTGTCATAAACTTTAAATTGTCTGATTCTACGCCATCTACAAAGTCAACTATTGCAGTTCCTACATCGTATAATTCAGTAGAAAAAACAAGGTTATTGTCGTCATTGGTTCTTTGCATTACAATTTCAGCCAAATTGGGACTGTCAAAATATAATGTTTGGTAACTACTTAAATTTTCATTGGTTCCTTTTGAAAACTCTACTAAAAGTCTTATTTTATTAGGCACAGAACTATCTATGTAAAGAAAAATAATAGTTCTATCTCTGCCAAATACTCTATATGGATGTTGAAAAACTAATTCGCCGTATTGAACGCTGTTATAGATAAAAAAGCCTAGTGAAATATCGTTAAAATTTTCTGCAATTATTTTGACATTTACTACGTCTCTTACTTGTGATTTTTTTGTTGTGTCTGTGAGTAGGGCTCTATCTGTTGCTTGAAAGCCGCCTGAAACAGATATGCTGGGTCTTGGCAAGAATGATATTTCTTTTTCTACTCGTTTTGTAGTTCCATTTTCTTCTATGAGATATTGATTGGCTACTAGACAGGTTAATTTTTCTATGTATTGAAGATGGGTATAAGCAAATTGAATTCTTTTGCCTCTGTAGTTTCTGTAGTTTGAATTTTGGTCTAGTCCTGGGCTAACGCTTATAAAGATTTGATTGCCTACGCTAATTAAAGTATTTGTGGCTGTGGCTGTGTTATAAACTGAACCATCTGCGTTTATAAATCTTAAATGCACGCCTGCCTCAATAGTGCCTTCTGTTGTAACTATTTCTGACAATGGAAATTGTGGTGATAGTTCTAATGTGCCTCCCTCGGCTACATTGCTTATT
>JABABE010000004.1 GCA_014238395.1 Candidatus Kaiserbacteria bacterium | reverse complement strand
TTCCTTCCCAACAATATTAAACCCAAAACACCCCCGACATCACAATAACAAACCCCGACCCACCCGACTTCCTGATAAACGGCCAAATCGTGGGTGTGGTTTAGTGGTGTGGTATAATTACTATGTGGACAAAAAAGAAAAACAAAGAGAAAAGTTTAAAAATGCAATTTTGTACTTTGTGCGATATTGTAATACTAAGGATTTAGGCGCTACAAAGCTGAATAAGCTGATGTATTATCTAGATTTTTTACACTATAGAGACTTTAAGGTATCTGTTACTGGAGCGGACTATACAAACAAGGATTATGGACCAGTACCCGACTCTATTAACTCCATTATTGTCTCACTTCAGAAAGAGCGTAAATTGAAAGTTGATAAAAAGGTTTTAGGCGGAAAGAATGGTGTAACTAAAATGGAATATACTGGCATAGAAAAACCAAATATGTCTTTTTTTAATGACAAGGAGGAAAAAACTTTGAAGGGTGTGTGTAAGAAATTCAAGAAATACGCAACAGACAAAATTGTTGCCCAAACTCACTTGGAAGCTCCGTGGTTTTACTCCAAAAAAGGTGATAGAATTAATTTCAAATATGCGCAGTCAATCGAGGTGAAACTGTAATCTGTTCAATGTGGAGTCCGAAAGAAGGTATTATAGAGAGCGAAGAGTATAAAAAAGACATAAAAAAACTTAAACTACAGCCACAATATAAAAATGACCTTATGAGTTCAATAAAAAGGTGGTTATCTAGTGAGCAGAATTTATTTGCTTCTCTACAAAACAATAAACCAATAAACGTACCTGATAATCCTAATATAAAAGTCTTTATTGTACGATTGTCAGACCCAAGTACCAGTTCTGGCAAAAGTGGTGGCTACAGACTAATCATGATTTATAAAATTCAAGAACACACTGCAGAGATCGGAAGAATTTTTAAAAGAACTGGCTTAGGTTATCATGGAAGTGCTGGTAAAAAAGACAAAATACTTGATAAATACATTCAAGAATTAAGGAAAGAATTTAATCCAAAAATTAAAACCCAAAACACCCCAGACATCACAATAACAAAATAAAAAAAAAAAAAGAGAGACTCAACCTTGTCACTTGGTTGAGCTCATCTGTATAGGTTTCCACTATAGACAGTGGTAGTAAGAGTGATCGTAAGCCATCCAATTAGGAATAAGGTACCATGTCTTTTTCCTGTTTTTACTCTTCACAAACTTATTGTATCTAGACTCTTTATCCAAAAGAACAGCTTGTGGTCCAAAAGACCTTTCAAAAGGGTTAGTGTACAGTGCGACCAAAAAACAACCCTCTTTAATTTTTTTCCACCGCGGTCTCCACCACAGTTTTATAGCTTTTTCTTTTAAGAAAAGAGATATCGACAAATTGTCGTCTCCAGAATACAAGCGGTACTTCACTTCTGCATTACGGCGTTCTTCCTCTTGCTGTTCTTCGGAAATTTTCTTTCCAAGCAGCATATAAAAAAAACATATTATTTTTTTCATAATTTCTATACTATGTACAATCTTGTTGATATTGTGCTTTACAAGATTGGATGTTAAACAATCTATAGTATGCACAACTACTATAGATTAGTATTATATATTATTGTATATAGTGTGTCAATGGTTTATATTTTATTTAACCATATAAAACAACGTCAAATGATATAATATACCTGTGAAAACTTATTTTGCCAAATTTATATCTGGAGCAGAAGAGATTGTAGAGACTTATTTAAAAAATAAGGATATTGATATTTTGATGATTGAGGATGGGATAGTTGTTTTTAAGACCAACAAAAACCAGAACGAGTTAAATCAACTGAATATTTTCAATAGTAATTTTTTGCTCCTGTATAGTTTTAAAAACATACAAACATCAATAAATCATTTAAGAAAGGTGGCGATGGAAATATCAAATAAATCTGACTT
>JABABE010000003.1 GCA_014238395.1 Candidatus Kaiserbacteria bacterium | reverse complement strand
TACGTATTTATAATCTACTTATGTACGTTTGAAAGTACATATATGCAGGGCTTGCTCCGGTTGGGGGATGGACGACATACATTTTAATTTATATAACGCGTATTATATTTTTTACATTTTTTTCAATTATACTATATAATTTCGATTATATTTGGAACATTTTAATTTATATAATTATTTTCTAAAAAAATTAGAAACCGCTTTTGAACTATTAACTTTCCAAAATATGTGGACTTAGCATAAAACCATATTCTAGAATATGCGACAATTGTATTAAATCATTCATAAATATCACTCAGTGCCCTCCCCCCCTCCTCCCCCCATTGGGGGGGAGGAGGGGATATGGGGGGGGGGGGGGAAGGGCAGGGGTTAGGGGGGCACGCCACCCCCCCACCATCTTATATTATTTTGTGAACGTGTTTCTACACGAACAATTTAAAAGAAAGTATAATAGCACGATATTTTTTTGACATGCGCTATATACATAAATATAAAAAACATCACACATATAAATATTTATTGGCGTCGTGTGAAAATGTGTGCACGCCACACATTTTGATTTTGCGAACGTGTTTGATTTTGTGAACGTGTTTCTACATGAACAATTTAAAAGAAAGAATCATAGCACGATATTTTTTTAAATGTGCTATATATATTATATATAAAAAAAAACATCATACATACAAATATTTGTGGCCCTCGTGTGATGTTTTTTGGTTAAGATGTGACAAATAAGTCTCCAAAAAACAAAAAATAAATAAAAAATAAAATATTAAAATGTAGGGTGTCTGGTTGCCCTAGATATGAGTGCCCTGATTTTCAGGGCGCGAGCCCTTTTAGCGTGAGCGGTATTTTGTTTGTTTGTGATTTTTTTTTGGGTTTGGAACTTGGCTATATGATTTCCTCAACTATTAGCTACAGCCGAAACCGCTACTCCTAGAGCAAATTGTCAAGAGTGCAAATGTGTTCGATTTGGTCTCAAAACCAACATAAGATGTGTGGCCAAAGAAATTCTTAACCCTACTCGAGTTATGGCCCGTAACGTTTCGTACCTTTTTATCTCGTATATCTCGAATATCTCCAAAACTAAGACGAATTTTAAAATTCTGAAAATACCTATCCATATCCTCGTCTTATAATCTATAACTTTTAGTTCGACGGATTTTCTGTAAAATGAAAATGGAAAATAATTATTTAAAATAAAAATTAAATATTAGTCCTAGGTAAAAAATTTTCGGTCCAAAATGACGGGCGTTAAAAAATAGTCCTGATTTTGTATAAATGGAACGTCGTATCGAAACTTTCCAAAATGTGTTGATTCAACCTTTTCTAGGTATGGTAGAGCATCGCGGTTAGTTGCATTCGAAAGAGGGTCAAATTTCAAGTATAAAAACATTTTTTTTATAATTTTAATACGTATTTATAATCTACTTATGTACGTTTGAAAGTACATATATGCAGGGCTTGCTCCGGTTGGGGGATGGACGACATACATTTTAATTTATATAACGCGTATTATATTTTTTACATTTTTTTCAATTATACTATATAATT
>JABABE010000002.1 GCA_014238395.1 Candidatus Kaiserbacteria bacterium | reverse complement strand
TTTTATTACTGCAAATAGTTTTATCAACAATGGAGATATTTCTGCTAATACACTGAGCCTTTCTGTAGCAGGAGATTTTAATTATGCCTCTGACTTTCTAGGCAATGGAAATATTGACGCAACAAACCAAAGCATTACTGCAAGAAATGGCAATTTTACCAATAACACTAGTATTACATTAGTAGGTAATCTTGAAATAACCGCAAACAACTTTATTAATACTGGCGGAAGTATTACTGCTGATACATTTACTCTTTCTGTAGCAGGAGATTTTGATTATGCCTCTGACTTTCTAGGCAATGTAAATATTGACGCTACTCATCAAAACTTCACTATAAGAAATGGTGATTTTACCAATAACACTAGCATTGTATTAGCAGGTGACTTTGGAGTAACAGCAAATGACTTTATTAATACTAATGGAGATATTACTGCTGATACATTTACTCTTTCTGTAGAAGGAGATTTTTATTATGCCTCTGACTTTCTAGGCAATGGAAACATTGACGCTACTCATCAAAACTTCATTATAAAAAATGGCAAATTTACCAGTAACGCTAGCATCGTATTAGCAGGTGACTTTGGAGTAATAGCAGACAGCTTTAACCATCAATATGGTTCATCAATCAATGCGGATAACTTCAATGTTACAACAGAAGGCAACATTACCATTAATTCACCAGTCAATGTGAATAATTTCAATGCTACAGCAGGAAGTAGCTTTTACCATGACTCTGGTACAATCAATGCGAATGATTTCAATGTTACAGCAGGAGGGGGCTTTGAGAATTATCAACCAATTTATGCGGATAATTTCAATGTTACAGCAGGATATGACTTTGAGAATTATAGTGATGTGGAAAGCAATATTATTAGCATCTCCGCAAGAGATTTTATCAATGTTCACACCGGTGGTACGGAAGGATATATTTATGCTAATACACTGACTATTTCTGTAGAAGGAGATTTTGATTACGAGGATGATTATCTAGACAATGGAAATATCAGATTTGCTGTTTTAAA
>JABABE010000001.1 GCA_014238395.1 Candidatus Kaiserbacteria bacterium | reverse complement strand
TTTCTATCTTAAAAACTCGCCGAGTTATTAGCGTTTGAAGAGCGTCACGGACGGGCCGGGCCGGGCCGGGCCGGGTCGGGCCGGGTCACTCGTCGAAACCCACTATACACATTTCATGAAAACTTCGCTTACGCTCGTAAAAATTCCACAAGGCACACACAAAATAATATAATACCAAATTTTCGGATAACATAGACGAAATCCTTATATAGGGTAATTATGCATTTATCGTATAAAGAAATTAACCAGTAAAGTATGGCATTTTTTTTACATTTTTAAATGCCATAATACTCGCTCATATACTTATGCAAGAATAAATGGTATACTAATATTTTTCGCTCATCAATGAAAATCTAGGGTATTGGAGGGTCTTCACAAAACTGATTTGAATTATGCCCTATCTTATACAATGGATAATAGCAAAATAAATAATGAAATCTGTTATAACTCAAATTCGGTTGATGTAAATTATTTTCGAAAATATGATTTAATTAGGAGATTTTCATGCTCTACAAAATGGTAATATCAAAATTTAGTTTAAATATTGTTAAAACTTACAAAACTGTAGTTTTACTGTGAAAAAATAACCAAAAATAGATAAATTTTGAATTTTACCAACTTTTACCTCATTTTAGAGAAAATAAAGCTAAACAAATATTGAAGAGATTCAAAATACCTATATAATGCCGTTTTCAGAAATTAGATATGATTAATAGAAAAGGAGTTATGATTGATTTTGTGCTTAAAACCTACCCCCGCTAAAATAGCTGTGATACCTTTATTTATGAATGGATCTTTTTGATATATGAAAATATCAAAATTTATTCGCTTTCTCTTTAATATGCGACAAACTAGAAGTTTCTATCTTAAAAACTCGCCGAGTTATTAGCGTTTGAAGAGCGTCACGGACGGGTCGGGCCGGGCCGGGCCGGGTCATTCGTCGGAACCCACTATACACATTTAATAAAAACTTCGCTTACGGTCGTAATAACACAATATTACCAGTAAAGTATGGCATTTTTTTACATTTTTAAATGCCATAATACTCGCTCATATATGAAGAATAAATGGTGTAATAATATTTTTTCGTTCATCAAAAGTGTCAATGAAAATCAAGGGTATTGGAAGTTCTTCACAAAATTGATTTGAATTATGCCCTATCTTATACAATGGATAATAGCAAAATAAATAATTAAACCTGTTATAACTCAAATTCGGTTGATGTAAATTATTTTCGAAGATATGATTTAATT